>NZ_JAMYMF010000030.1:0-98635 GCF_040318415.1 Mesorhizobium sp. M1163
CCAAAACCGTCGTTGTAGAGGCCCACCGCATCGAAGGCGAACTTGTCCTCCGCCGGGTTGAAATCGGTGATAGTGGAAATGTCCGGCTTCGACCCGACACTCGGGACGACCCCAGGCACCGGATTGTGGAACTGGAACACGAACGTGTCACTGTCGGTGCCCCCGGTCAACGTGTCCTGGCCGTCACCCACGTAGACGACATCCTGGCCGGGACCGCCGCTGAGCCTGTCATTGTCCTCACCGGAGATGCGCGCGTTGAAGCGGCCGTTGTCGCCGGAGAGATCGTCCCAGCCATCTCCGCCGAAGATGCGGTCGTTACCCTCGCCGCCGAGGGCTCGGTCACTGCCCGCGCCAGCCGAGATCTCGTCGTTGCCGCCACGACCGTCAATCCAGTCATTGCCCCCGAAACCCTCCATCCAATCTTCAAGCTTGGTGCCGAGGAGTGTTTCGGAACCCGGGCCACCCTCGATAATGTTTGCCATCGAAAATACTCCTAATGATGCACCCTGCCTGACGCGTTTCATATTCCTCATCGGATAATTAGAGAAATCGATTGCTTGGATAGACACACATTTACGAAATGGATGCACTCACGTTCACTTCCTTCTGCTGAGCAGTTGCGGGCTCGCAGGCGGCGGGGACGCTGGTCGCCGATGCAATCGATGAAGATTCGACACTCAAACCGGGACTAGACTAGGACGAACTTCGTAACGGGGCCGTCCTGGTTGGGCCCCAAACTTCTCTCTGTTTGCTCGACGCCGGCATACCCGCACCGTGAGCGCTGGACGAGGACAAGTTCCGCTGGCGGAGAACGGCGTGATCGGCTTGCCGCGCCGAAACTGATGGCGCTCGTCGAAGGCATGGACTGGACGCGCGTTCGAGCCGAACGGCGACGGCGTCCGGCCGGAAGGCGGTGGCGAAGTGACTCAGGCGCAAAAGGCGGGCTTCAGGCCGTGTAAAACAAGCTCCTGTCGGCGTCATGACGAGAAGCGCTTCGGCCCGTCCCCACGAAATCGATCCGCTCAAGGCGATGTTCGTCGCCATGGCGGCGGAGAAGGCCGAACTGCAACAACTCCGGAGCGAAACACTCAAGGCCGAGATCGTCCGGATGGCGACACTCAACGAGCGTGCCCAGGAGAGGATCGCCGACCTTCATGGGATCGTCAAGCAGCTGGAGCGCGCCGCTTCGGTCGCAGCTCCGAGAAGCTCGAACGTGCCCAGCAGGCCTTCGCCTTCGAAATCCAGACCGGGCTCGGCGCGATTGAGTCCGAGCTCGAGGCCGCAAGACCGACAGGCGAGCCGCGACGTGCTGCGCGACCGCGCAAGGCGTTCCCGGCGCATCTGGAGCGGGTCGAGATCGTCATCCAGCCCGAGCCATGGGGGAAGAAGCGCTCCCGCAGCCAATCGTCCAGTCCGTCAAACGCGGTCGGCCGCACAGGCTTGCGAAACGGAACAGTCCCGCCCTCGCTTAGATACCGAGGCACCGTGTTGCGAGCGCACCCGAATTCGTTCGCCCGTCGGTTCCCCAGCCAAGCTCATGCAGCGGCAGCATCGCTGCCACCTCTTCAGGCTGAAGGATCTGCTCTCCCTTTGCCTCCTCTCATAACCGAGGGGTCGTCGGCCGACAACTGAGACGTCCGGTGCTCTTAGGCGGGGTAATCATACGAGATGCCTCCTGCAACATCATTTCCCGCATCCATAGGCTTGCCGGATCATTATTGTGAAGCGCAGGCCATTGGACGGCCTCCGTGAATGCGGCAGGAAGTGGCGGCGGAAGTTCGACAATCCGCAGGGGTGTTAATTTTGCGAAATGCTGCGCCAGCCGTAAGGGCATTGTCCCGATGCGGTTGGTGCCTGATAGAAGGGGCGGGATCATGCTAAAGCCCTGTACGACGACCTCGATACGTCTCTCGAAACCGTTCTCGAGCAAATACCATTCCTCGATGGAGGGCTGCCGGGTGTCCCCGAATTTAAGCACAACCTGCCCCATCGATAAGTATCGGTCGAATGTAAGTGGCTCTGACAGCTGCTTGTTCGTGCCGCAGCCTACGCATACGAGTATATCTTCGAACAGGGCTGCGCGAGGATGTTTCGACATGAACACTTCCGGCATAATCAGAAAATCAACGTCGCCGCGCCGGAGAAGCTCCTCGGGGTCGTCGGAAATAAGCAGACATTCGAAGCGGACGGCGGGAGCTTCCCGCGCAGCACGCTTTACGATCTTCTTAAAAAATACGAGTGTGAGGTAATCGGAAAGGATGATGCGGAAGCGACGATCCGATCGGGCCGGGTTAAAGGCGTCCCAGGAAATAATCGACAGCTGGATGTGCAGCAATGCCTCCCGGACTGCTGTGGCGAGCCCCTCCGCGCGCGGTGTCAAAATGAGTTCGCGGCCGTTCATCGTAAATAGCTCATCGCTGAAATAGGCGCGTAACCGACCGACGGCGGCGCTCATGGCCGGCTGACTCAGGTTAATACTGCGGGCCGCGGCGGTGACTTTACGCTCCCTGATCAAAGCGTCCAGCACAACGAGGAGATTTAGATCGAGTCCCTTAAAACGCATGTATTGACCTATCCGACGCGTGGATGGGTATCGCCCAAAGAATCAATTTTACGAATGGTGAGTAGCGTCAACGCATCAGCCGACGACGAAATAGAGCAACCGATAGGAAGAACGGCAAAACCGTGTATATGCAAAGCGCGCCGATATGCAGGCCCATGCTGCCGGCCGGACGGCCAAGCATCGCCGGACGAATGAGGTCAATTGCATGTGCGAGCGGCAACAAGGAGGCGACGTCCTGAAAAGCGCCGGGCAATTGGTTGACCGGAAACATCGCGCCGCAAAGGAACAGCATGGGTGTTATAACAAGCGTATTATAGAATATGAAATATTCATAACTGGGCGCAAGCGCCGTGACGACCATCGCTAGACTCGCGAAGGCGAGGCCACTGAGAGCGATGACTGGCAGCAAGCAGAGGATGGATGGCCACGATGTGTAGCCGAGCGTGGTGGCAACAATAGTGATTGCTGTGCCCGCCATCAGGGCCTTGGTGGCTGCCCACGCCAATTCGCCGAGTAAGATATCGCCGAGCGTCAGCTGAGTGCATAGCATTCCTTCCCAGGTGCGCTGGTTGTCCATGCGGCCGAAACTCCCGTAAACCGTTTCAGCAGTCGCCGATGCCATCGCGCTTGTGGCAACCATGCCAGCCGCGAGAAACGCAATGTACGAAGTGCCCTCAACAGGACCTATCATTGTTCCGATGCCAAAGCCGAGACCGAACAGATAGATCATCGGATCGGCGAGGTTGCCGAGAACCGATGCAAGCCCGATTTTCTTCCATCCAAGATAGTTGCGGCGCCAAACCGCGACCCAATTCCACGCATTGGCGGGCATGGCCGCCGCATAACGTTCGCCCATTGTTCAGTCCTCCATCTCGCGCCCGGTTAGCCGCAAGAACACATCCTCGAGATTGGGGGGACGCTGCAGAAGGCGCAGACCCGCGCGCCCGCGTAGCTGCACCAGCACCTGCTCCGGATCGGGTGCATAGCAAAAAAGCGTCTCACCGCTCACCTCGATGCGCTGTGCGTACGGCCGGATCAGCGCACCCAGTTCATGCGGATTGCCGCCGTAGACCTCGACCACGTCACAGCCGATCTGCTCGTCAATGAGTGCGGACGGGCGGCCTTCGGCGATCTTGCGCCCCTCCTCCATAACGCACAGCCGATCGCACAGCCGCTCGGCCTCTTCCATGAAATGGGTAGTCAAAAGAATAGTCTTGCCCCGCGCCAGCAGCGATCGCAGCCGTTCCCAGATCAGGTGGCGGGCCTGCGGATCGAGGCCGGTGGTCGGCTCGTCCATCACCAGCAAGTGCGGGTCATTGATCAGCGCACGCGCGAGCGTCAGGCGCCGCTTCATGCCGCCGGACAGTTCGGCGACGCGCGCATCCGCTTTGTTCTCGAGGCGGGCGAACTCAAGCAGCGACGGTATGACCGCTTCGATCTGGCGTCTGCTCATCCGGAAGTAGCGCCCGAACACCAACAGGTTCTCGCGTACAGTGAACGCGGTATCAAGATTGTCGAACTGCGGGACCACGCCGATGCGCATACGTGCCAAACGCGCGCGCGCCGGCACTGGAGCGCCGAGCACAGTAATCTTCCCCGCATCAGGCGATGTCATGCCGAGGACCATACGCGCAATCGTGCTTTTGCCCGCGCCGTTCGGTCCCAAGAGCCCGAAGCATTCCCCCGCCGTAACGCGGAACGACAGTCTGTCGACAACGAGCTTGTCATAAGTTTTGCTTACGTCAGTAAGATCGATCGTTACCGTGGACATGGGTTCATTTTACCGAGAGCGTCGCCACGACTGGCGGTTGCTGTTGCCTGCCGGACCTGAAACTGTGACTCGTCTTCGCCATCCCAGCCGTCGATAACGAACTGATCGACATCACAAGGATTTAGCCCCTGTTCCGCCAAAGCGGCGACAATTGCGTCGAGATTATCGATGGTTTGGTAACGCGGATTGTTGTGCCGCTTTTCCTGCTCTACGCAGAAGACGAGCCGTCCATCCTCGACAAGGGCGATCGCCCCATCATGGGTCAGCTTGGTACCACAGATGCGCATAGTGTCTCCACGTTAACGGCGATAGATTCGATTCATCAGGAAGCGGAAAGCGGGTTCCGGAAACGGACGAGCAAGCAGTCTTCGTTGACCGACTCGCCCCGACACTCAAGACGCTCTACCTCGATCAACGTTTCGTTCAGCATGGCGATGACCGGCTCAGCACCAGCGGCGTGACCCCAGCGACGGCAATTAGCATCCCTTGCCGATCCGAAGATCAGATGCCCGCCTGGCGCAAGCACCCGCACCAGGTTTTTGACGGCCGCGCGCATCTCGGCTATGTCTTCGAGGTAGTATAGGACCTCCGCCACAACGATCAGGTCAAACAACTCGTCGGTCGAAAACTGTTGAACATCGGAGACTATCCAGTTGATGCGCGACGGCTCCTTTATCCGTTGACGTGCTCGAGCAATCGCTTGCGCCACGACATCGATGACGGTGAGCCCTTGGCAGTAGGGGGCTAGTTTTTCCGTGAATGCGCCGGCAGCGCACCCGACTTCGAGGGCATTTGTAATGGAGCCTTGGGCAAGCGCCAGCTGGAGCATTTGCGTGTGGCGCTCCCGCTCGAACGGATTGCCGTCGAGGCGCCACGGATCGTCTGCGGCCAATTCCCGATCGAGCAACTGATGATTCATGTTCTGGGTCAAACTCGTCCACCTCTCGTCCACCTAGGTAATTAGCGATCACTCGTCGCCGCAAATGTTGCCCGAAAGCGCTAATCCCGAAGAATCCCGCCCAAGATTGAGCCTGCGAAGCGGAGCTGCATGCGGTGAGAATTCTGCCCTGCTTGATCCAGTGATCGGAGTTTGGGTGGGGGCCTGTTTTCCCCCAGTGTTCGATGTAGCGACAGCAGAGCTTCGCGACAGCCAATCGCTATTGCTCAATGTACACAGCGCGTAGGCCTTTAAGGGAAGTAAGAGAAAGATGTTGATGAACGTGTGCAGGGAAAAGCCCAGAAATCGAAACTGTCGAGCACGAAATGCTACCACGCTGCATCGGACTATGGTCATGGACACAATCATCAGGCCCGTCCACCAAGGCACAGTGCCTGTCAGTGCGAAATGTGCGAGGCCCGTTAGTACCGATAGGGCGAGGAGTAGCGCCCCGAGATTCTGTCCGACCACGTCCAACGTGAGATAGCTATTGAGGCCGGGCAGCAAGCGCAGCCCAAGCAGCGTGTCCCGGAATGTGCTTCGTGCCCAACGGAGTTGTTGGCGCAGATACGGTCCGAGTCTGTTCGGAACGACTGTGGCCGCGATGGCGCTCGGAACGTACTCGGTTCGAAAGCCTGCTTTCAGCATGAGGATAGTGAGATGGCGATCCTCACCGAAGTCGCTTGGCTTGCCCCGAAAAAATTGCGACTCGTACTGGTCCAGTAACAAAAGGAGCGCAGACCGGCGGTACATGGCACATGGGCCGCAACAGCACATAACGGCACCGAAGCGAGCCTGTGCCGCGCGCTCCTCGTTGCAAGCCAGCCAGTACTCCATGTCTATCAGCCTGGTCAGCCAGCTCTCGCTCCGGTTACTGGCCGTCAACTGACCCATGACTGCGCCGACCGCTGGATCTCGCATCTTCGGTACAAGCTTGGTAATGACGTCGGACGCGAGTATCGTGTCTGAATCAACGTTAAGCACCAAATCCCCGGATGAGCGGCGTATCGCGGCGATCTGTGCCTTGCGCTTTCCAACATTCTCGGGAAGCAAAATGATGTCGAACCTAGGGTCGCGCGCGTAGGTTTCGTGGACAGTTCCTACGGCTTCGCGATTTCCAGAACCGTCATCAACCACATAGACCCGAAGTCTTCCGGCGTATTCTTGGTCTGCAATGGAAGCCAGGCACTCTGAAAGCGTGCGCGGATCCTCGTTGAAGCAGGGGACGATGACATCCACGCTGGGCAGTTGATCGGAGCCGACGAGATCCTCCAACGCCGATGAGTCGTTTGTCGGCAGAGCATAAATCCCCTGCATGCTCTTATAAGTAGTCGAGAGCAGTGCATAAAGCGAAATGGCCACAGTGCTGGTTGTACCAAGAAGAGTCATGGGATCTCGTTTGTTCAGTGATGTTGAGGAAGTGAGCGGATTACAAATCCGCGCTCATGAAGTGCTGGAATCAGACGGGACAGCGCCGTGACCGTCTGGTCGCGCAGACCGGCGTGAGCGCCCTGGCTCAACTCGCCGGGAGGGCATCCGTCGTGCAAGAGTACGATTGCGCCCGGCCGGACAGAGGCGAGCACGGTATCGATAATCGCGTCGACCCCAGGGCGAGACCAATCTCGAGGGTCGACGGACCAATGGAGGGCCGTCAGCCCGGCGATCTGTGACGCTGTGAAGACTTCTTCGCTCCAGGCGCCGTAGGGCGCGCGAATATAGCGCACCGAGGCCTGAGGGCACGCCCTCATGATGGCGCCGTTCGCTTCAAAGATCTCACGTTGCACTTCGCCGAAGCCGCATTTGTACGGATCCGGATGAGTCATCGTGTGGTTGCCTAGCTCGTGCCCTTCTGCAAACATTCGTTGGATTAGATCCGGGTGCTCTAAGGCGTAGGCGCCGATGACGAAGAAAGTCGCCGGCACCCGCTGCTCTGCCAACACATCCAGAATCTCCGGTGTGAAAAGTGGATTGGGACCGTCGTCGAACGTCAGATAAACGCTGCGACGGCCGGTGCCGTCAGAGCACTCACGGCGCACTTCGTATAAGCAATCGGGACGGCTCATAGCTCTGGTCCGTTCCGATCGATCATCGCGCCGGTGGGCCATTCGCTGATCGGTCGTCCAACTGGCAGAACAATGACGAGTGCGTCATCGATGCGTGTGGGCGGCAGGTCGAGGCGCGCCTCTGGTCGGGTGGAGCGCACACGAATTCCCGACAAAACAGCCAAAGGGCTGTATCGCCGCCCGAACCTCTCAACATGATTCCGCAGCGCGTCCCGGACGGTTCCGAAAGCGAATGGAACGCCAAGCTCCTGCAGTGTTGGAAGCATGACATGGATTGAATGGGCGATTCCGAGGCCCTCAAGATCCGGACGTACCCCGTACAGGCCCAGCTCAGCCACCAATAGATCGACCGCGTCAACCTTGACGAAACGGCGCAGTATGCCCATGTGGGCCGCTACACCGCTCGAATCATAGGCGATTACGCGGAGTTCAGGCCTGGCTCCGGCCCAGCTTCGACTACCTTCGAACGGTTCTGCGTTGCACGCCCCAGTCGGCCCATAGGTATTTCGAAAGAACTTGGCGAGCTCGACATGGTCGGAGAGCTGCAACTCATTTTCCCAGCACAACTTCCACTGCACCTGCGAGCGCATTCAGGATCTCTCTTTCTTATTGGTTTCTTGCGGGCCGCATTACCCGGCCAAAGCGGCGGCGTTGTTTGACTGCACTCAACCGTTGTCGTTAGCGAAGGTGAGCCAGCCGGTCGGGCTCGCAAATGAGCTCTCTCGATGTTCCCGCCCGTGTTGCGGCGCCGTCGATTTGAGCTTGACGTCGGTCATTTACGTTCCTCTAATGCATGGTTCGTAAATTCGTAAAATTGATTGTTTAGATGATACCCATCCACACGCTGGATAGATCAGGACATGCGTTTTAAGGGGCTGGATCTAAATCTCCTCGTTGTGCTGGACGCTCTGATCAGGGAACGTAAAGTCACCGCGGCGGCCCGGAGTATTAACCTGAGCCAGCCGGCCATGAGCGCCGCCGTCGCTCGGTTACGCGCCTATTTCAGCGATGAGCTATTTGCGATGAACGGCCGCGAGCTCATTTTGACACCGCGCGCGGAGGGGCTCGCCCCAGCAGTCCGGGACGCATTGCTGCACATCCAGCTATCGATTATTTCCTGGGACGCCTTTAACCCAGCCCAATCGGATCGTCTCTTCCGAATCATGCTTTCCGATTACCTCACGCTCGTATTTTTTAAGAAGATCGTAGAGCGTGCTGCGCGGGAAGCTCCCGCCGTCCGCTTCGAATGTCTGCCTATTTCCGACGACCCCGAGGAGCTTCTCCGGCGCGGCGACGTTCATTTTCTGATTATGCCGGAAGTGTTCATGTCGAAACATCCTCGCGCAGCCCTGTTCGAAGATATGCTCGTATGCGTAGGCTGCGGCACGAACAAGCAGCTGTCAGAGCCACTTACATTCGAGCGATACTTGTCCATGGGGCATGTTGTGCTCAGATTCAGGCACACCCGGCAGCCCACCATGGAGGAATGGTATTTGCTCGAGCACGGTTTCGAGAGACGTATCGAGGTCGTCGTACAGGGCTTTAGCATGATCCCGCCCGTTGTATCAGGCACCAACCGCATCGGGACCATGCCCTTACGGCTGGCGCAGCATTTCGCAAAAACAACACCCCTGCGGATTGTCGGACTTCCGCCGCCACTTCCTCATCCCGCATTCACGGAGGCCGTCCAATGGCCTGCGCTTCACAATACTGATCCGGCAAGCCTGTGGATGCGGGAAATGATGTTGCAGGAGGCATCTCGCCTGGCGCCTTTGCTTGAAACTATTGAGCGTCTCGGGCACGCCGGATCCGACCTTGCCGTTGTTGGTACCGAATTGACTGCCGCCTCCGATTTCGCGTGCGAAGTCCCAGAAGAGATTTAGCCCCACTTAAACACCGGCTGTAAGAATAATGTCATTAATCAGCATGTTAGGCGCGCGCCGGCGCGTGTTACCACTACCTTTTTGGGGGTGATCTCAGGCGAGTTGTTTGTCGAGGTGTGTCGCAGAGCGATGCCAGCTGCCTTCAAGACGTTGCCCACTTTTGCCGTGACGTGGTGGTGACGACGCGACCATCCTTTTCGATGGTGGCTCCTGGAGGCGGTCGCGGAGGAGCGGTTGCCATTCGGGGCAGAGCGGCGCAGTTCCTTGCTGAGTACGAGGGCCAGGAACGAGCAGAACACATGCCCGGTTGGTGCTGAGTTGACTGCCGCCTCCGATTTCGCGTGCGAAGTCCCAGAAGATGTTTAGCCCCACTCAAATGCCAACTTTGCCGGCCTTGCCGCGGCTTTTCACGCGCGGCCAGGCGAGGAGATGGCGGTCGACGAGGTCGATCCCCATGGACTGTGCCGGCCTCGCTCGGCTACTGGCGTGAGGCATCCTTGACGACACCGCCCTGCACCGACAACGTCGAGATGTTGGCAATGAAGCCGGTCGAGGTCGACGCTGCGGATGCAGGGAATTTACCTCGCGCTTCCGCCTGAACGCGCGGCCGATCCGTTCACTCAATCGGCGCTTTCATCCTGGGCCGCGGCTGAGGCCTGTGGGGTGCGGCTACCCCGCGTGGATCGGATCATCAATCAACTTTCTCTCATTTATGAAAGGAAACTCCCCGCTTACGATAGAATCCATCAGCTTCATATATTTTCCGGCAGATGGATGTCGAACGGCAGAAATGTCTGTCCTGGTGTTTCAGCAGTGCCGGTCTCGATAGCCCGCGTCATCAGCGTTATCAGCTCCAGGGAAAGCCGGCGCATTGGCGTGGCGACCGCCATCGTGATGATGTTATCTGCGAGTGCCGCCCGAGATTCCGGCGTGATTTCATTCACGATCGCGACGAGATCGCGACTTTTACCCTCTTCCCGGACCGCGGAGATGGCGCCCTCCATGCCGCCGCCGGCGACATAGAAGCCGACGAGCTCGGGTTCCCGCTGCATGAGATCAAGCGTTGCCTCGTAGGTGACCTGCCGTTTCTCCAGGTTCACAAGCGGATCGAGCACCTCGAACGTCGGCGCGTTCTCACGGCAATAGGAGCGAAAGCCGACGTCACGGAGCTCGTGCCCCTGGAAACGATGGCTGCCGACAAACACCGCCACCTTGCCGGGCCGTTTTGCGACCTTGGACACCATCCAAGCGGCCGTGCGCCCCACCTTGCGGTTGTTGAGGCCGATATAGCCCTGTCGCACGCCGGCGGCGAAGTCGGAAAGCAGCGAGAAAACCGGAATGCCTTTGGCCTTGAGGTCCTCAACCGCTGCTGTAATTTTCGGGTGGTCCGGTGCCACCATCGCGATCGCATGGCAGCGTGCGCCCAAATCCTTGAGCGGTGCGATTAGGTCGCTCGGCATATGTGACGGGGCGAATTGGATGAGCGGAATGCCGTGGAAGGACTGGGCCAAATTGACCGACGCTTCGACCTCGCGCGCAAAGTCTTGGTAGAAATGCTGGGCCGGTTTTCTCAAGATGAAGCCCAGACGGTAGCACGGTAGGTCTCGCCGCAAGCGCTGCTTGATGAGCCCGGCAGCATGATAGCCGATCGCGTGGGCGGCGTCGTGGACCCGCCGCGCGGTCTCCTCGCGCACCGGATGGCGGGCGTTCAGAACCCGATCGACCGTTGCTACGCTGACTCGGGCTTCGCGGGCGAGATCGGCAATTGTGGGGCGCTTGGTCATGGATCCTATTCTGATTGGTTTTTGACGCAGGCTGGCTCTCTGTCACCTAGCGCGATTCGACAATGGTTTCGGGTGGGCAAAGTGGAGACGCCCGCATACTGAATGATCGACAGCGTATTGGACTACTCCAGATGTAGACCGGCCGGGTATAACGGAAGGTTCATTCGCTTAGGGCGGCGATGATTTGCACTCACACATATTGCGCTTCTGATACATGGTCCGTGAGGCGCCGTTTAGAGCCTGCGAGTCGATCGTTCAGGTCATGTGACCAGCTTGGCGAAACCGGTCGCGGTGCGTCGACCTTACTCGGCGGAGGATAGCCGGTTTGATGCCTCGGCAAGCTGATGACCGCAGAAGGCGGCTTTCATCTGCGCTCGGTCCAATTCTCCTTCCCAGCGGGCAACGACGAGGGATGCCACTGCGTTGCCGACGCAATTCGTCAGCGCCCGGCATTCGGACATGAAGCGGTCGATGCCGAGTATCAGTGCCATCCCAGCAACGGGAACACTCGGAACTACGGCGAGCGTAGCAGCCAGGGTGATGAAGCCCGCACCTGTCACACCTGCAGCGCCCTTGGAGGAAAGCATCGCAACGAGCAGCAGCAGCACCTGATCGCCGATTGACAGATCCGTGTTCGTCGCCTGCGCGATGAAGAGGGCCGCCAGGGTCATGTAGATATTCGTGCCGTCCAGATTGAACGAATATCCGGCCGGGATGACGAGACCCACAACCGAACGTCTGGCGCCCGCCTTCTCCATCTTCTGCATGAGCGAGGGGAGCGCGGCCTCCGAGGAGGACGTTGCGAGGACAAGCAGCAGCTCTTCCTTGATGTAGCGAATAAGAGAACAGATCGAAAAGCCGTTGTAGCGGCAGACCGCGCCGAGAACCCCGAACACGAAGAGGAAGGCGGTGAAATAAAACGTCGCGACCAGCATCGCGAGGTTGACGACCGAACCGATGCCATATCTACCGATGGTGAAGGCCATTGCGCCGAAAGCGCCGATCGGCGCGGCTTTCATCAGAATGCCGACGAGCTTGAAGACAGGCGCGATGAGCGCCTGAAGGAAGGAAACGACAGGCTTGCCCGTCTCTCCGGCCATCGCGAGCGCCATGCCGAACAGAACCGAGAAGAACAGCACCTGCAGGATGTCGCCTTCCGCGAAGGCACCGACAATCGTTGGCGGGATGATGTTCATCAGGAAGCCGGTGACCGACTGCTCGTGGGCCTTTGCGGCATAGGTATTCACGGCCTGGACATCGAGCGAGGCCGGATCGATGTTGAGGCCGGCGCCAGGCTGGACGACATTGGCGACGATGAGGCCGACGATCAGCGCCAGCGTCGAGAAGGTGAGGAAATAGACCATTGCCTTGCCGGCGACCCGGCCGACCTTGTGAAGATCGTTCATGCCGGCAATGCCGGTCGCAATTGTCAGGAAGATGACAGGCGCGATGATCATCTTGACCAGCTTGATGAAGGCATCACCCAGCGGCTTCAGGCTCTCGCCGGTCCCCGGATAGAAATAGCCAATTGCGACGCCTAGGGCGATGGCGGCAAGCACCTGCGCGTAAAGCTTGGCATAGAAGGGTTTGCGGGGCGCGGGACTCGCGCCGCGGACTTGTGCAGCTGACACTGTTTCTCTCTCCCTGACCGGAGGTGGCGTGACTTCTCCCGGGCTTCTCCCTATCGCGGCGCTCCGGTCGAACGCTGCACCAACGCCGCCGCAATACCCATGCCAAATGGATCCGCATGACCTGAACTGACGTTGGGCTCGCCAATGATGGGATGAATGCGGTGGCACAAGACGCGAATGACAAGGCCGCCGTCCAGCACGCGCTTGATGTTCTCCGGCAGATTGCCGGTCGATCTCTCTGGCTTGCGGTTTTGCTGCACATCGTGGCGGGCTCCTCGGTTTGCCGACTTTGGGAAGGGCCGCATCGCTGGCACGAGGGCGCAGAATTGCCGTGTTCTTTGCCGCGCTCCCGCTGCAGCGACAGCTTGAAAGCGACGTCGAGACGTAGGGATTGACGCCGCTGGTGCTGACCGCGACGATGCGGTTCAGAAGTTCCGAGCACCGCCGAGAAAGCCGCGCTCGACCGCCATCTTCGCGCCTTCACACGCGACGCCGCCGCCTTATCTGCGTCATCAATATCGAGGAAATGGCGGTTGCCGCGACCGACCAGTGTCGTCGGCAGTGATTATCGCTCCCGCCCCTGGTTCGCAGGCGCTGGTGACTGGCACGGCCCGGCAACTCGGCGCGGTCAGCCGCTCGGGCACCGCATCGCCGGCGCCGTATTTCTGTCGGTCAACATCGCCGACAAAAATTAGAACTGATGAATTCTATCATAGGCCGCGAGGTTTCCTTTCACGAATGAAAGAAAGCTCGATTGACTATCCCGCCTCGCTCCAGTCTTTTGAAAATCAACGTGTGGTTGCCCCCGTGCAAGCCGAGAACGTGGCCAAGCTTCGTGGAGGGAGAGCCAAGCGATGCGTCAGAGGTCGACCCGCTTTGCACTCGACCACACGGCGGTGGCACGAGTTCACGTCAGAGCATTTTCGCGCTTGCCCGCGACGTCGCGGGCGCACATGCCGCCGGCATGATTTCATGGCGCGAGATCGAGGATCATATGCACCACAACATTCCCAAATCAGAACAAAATGCCAGCGAGTGCCGCATTTCGCTTCCGGATGCGAAAAGGGCTTACCCAAAGTCCGAGATGAACACCGCGGTCCCTTTTGTGCCATCGCACGAGCACGCGCTTACCGGCATCTTCGAAATATCGAAAGTACTCACCGACCCCGCCCGGCTCGAAGTCACGTTGGCCAAGGTCGTCGATCTCCTGCCCTCGTTTGTGCAGATGCGGCACGGCATCATCGCTCTCTTCGACGCTGACGGCGTACTGGACATCACCGTAGTCACCGGCTGCGACGAGAACAGCGACGAGCGCTCCCGGATGCGCCTGCCGCGCAAGGCAATCGATCTGATTGTGACGACGGACACGCCGCTCGTCGCCGAGAACATAGCGGTGCATTCGGCCTTCACTGCCGCTGACATAGAGGTGCTTGGGGCCTCCGACACCGTGTCCTTCATCGGCGTTCCCATTCGTGTTGATGGGAACGCCGTAGGCACACTGACTATCGACCGCGCCTTGGACAGCAGGTCAACGTATCGGCTCGATTATGATGTCCGGCTGCTCACCATGATAGCCAACATGGTGGGACAGACAGTCAAGTTGCACCGCTTCTCCGCGGGCAACCGCGAACGACCGACGGAGGTGGAAGATGGGCTGCAAACGCAATTCTCTGATGTCAAGCACCCTGCACCGCAGCGCAAGAAGGTTCACGTCAAGGGAATGATTGGCGATAGTCCGGCGCTAAGCGCGCTGCTCGAGAAGATCGCAGTTGTAGCTAAGGCAAAGACCACGGTTCTGTTGCGAGGCGAATCCGGTACCGGGAAGGAGCTGGTCGCCAAGGCAATTCACGAGTTGTCGCCGCGCGCCAAGCGGCCCTTCATCAAACTCAATTGTGCAGCGCTGCCAGAGACAGTCCTGGAATCCGAATTGTTCGGTCATGAGAAGGGTGCCTTCACAAGCGCGTTCAATTCCCGCAAGGGTCGCTTTGAGCTCGCCGACAAGGGGACGTTGTTTCTGGATGAGATCGGCGAGATCTCGGCCTCCTTCCAGGCAAAGCTACTGCGCGTGCTGCAGGAGCAGGAGTTTGAGCGCGTCGGCAGCAACCAGACCATCAAGGTCGACGTTCGCGTGATTGCCGCCACGAACAGGAACCTTGAAGAGGCCGTTGCAAGGAATGAGTTCCGCGCCGACCTATATTATCGCATCAACGTGGTTCCCTTGCTGGTGCCGGCGTTACGCCAAAGGCGCAGCGATATTCCGCTCCTCGCAGCTGAGTTTCTCAAGAATTTCAACGATGAGAACGGCCGTACGCTGACCTTCGACCCGCGTGCGATTGAAGTACTGATGAAATGTGAATTTCCCGGCAACATTCGCGAGCTTGAAAATTGCGTGCACCGGACCGCGATCCTGGCGGAGGGACTATCAATCGGGAGAAACGACTTTGCGTGCTCCCACGACCAATGCTTTGCCGAGGCGCTGCGGAAGAGCAGATCGGGCAAGGCCGCGCTGCAACCAGCGCCAATCCTGCCAGAGGCAGTGAATCCGGCCACGCCGCCGGATGCGGCCGCTCGTTCGGCCGCCACCACAGTCCCGCCTGCCGGCGCAACCCACTCATTGGGCGCGAGGACCACCGACGCCGAGCGCGTCATTGCTGCCATGGAAAGTTGTGGCTGGGTGCAGGCAAAGGCGGCGCGCCTGCTTGGACTGACCCCGCGCCAGATTGGCTACGTGCTGAGGAAATACGGCATCGAGATCAAGCGTCTGTGAAAGCATGACTCAGGCGGATTAGCTAAGACCGCTTAGCGGCTTGGCCCGCGCAGGGATGCAGATCCCGCGTCCGCGTCAAGTCGATCCGACCGAGGACAGCCTGGCCGAATTCCCGTGGCAGCCGGCGTTGCGACCATCTTGTGAAAGGCGACGCTGCCATCGTCAATCCGTCCGCCATGTTGCTCTCGTTGCGAGCTCATGCGGATGCCCCTATGCGACTGAAACGGAGATAAAATATGTCCGATGCAAAACTGCAAGCTGTGCTTTCGTCTCTTCCGCAAGGGACGCGACAGTTAGATGCTCTGCCGTCCAACGGACCAGCGCCGGACAAAAGTTTTGTCAAGCTGAATACGAATGAGAACCCGTTTCCGTTGCCGCCAATCATAATGCAAAGTGCAGTGGCGGCCCTCAATCGCCAGTACCTGTATCCGGACGACGATAACATCAGCTTGAGGGAAGCAGCGTCCAGTACCTATGGCGTATCCACGGATCAGGTCATCGCAGGCAACGGGTCGTCTGAACTGCTCGGACTCATCTACAGAGCTTTCCTCGCCCCTGGCGACAAGGTGGCGATGATATCGCCAGGGTTTTCGTTCAACCGCAAACTTGCCATGTTGCATGGTGCTGAGTTTCTCGAGATCGGATGTCAAACTCATTCGCTGCCAATGGAGCAATTGCTTTCCGGTCCGGCAAAAGACGCCAAGTTCATTCTGGTGGCCAATCCAAACAATCCGACCGGAACATTCCTCTCGATAAGCAATATCGAACGCCTCGTGGCACAATCGGATCGCCTGGTCGTCCTTGATGAGGCCTACGTCGACTTTGCACCCGATCACGGGCTGCGCCTCATCAACCGTTATTCGAACCTTCTGATCTTGAGAACATTTTCGAAGAGCTATGCCGCCGCCGGCATTCGCGTCGGTTTCGGTTTCGGTCACCCTGAGATTATTGGCAGGCTGCGCAACATCCAGAACGTCTTCAACATGAACGTGATCGGGCATGCGGTTGGTATCAGCGTGCTTGCGCATCGCGGCGCCTACGCAGAGAACCACAAGCACATCAGACATGAACGACAGCGAGTGACAGCCGCACTGTCGCAACTTGGATTTTCCGTAACGCCCTCCCACGCAAATTTCTTGCTAGCCCGTGTGCCAGCGGGACAGGACGGCTCATGGTGGCAAGCAGCCTTGGAAAGGCAAAAGATACTCGTTGCCTACTTTCCGGACAATGGTTTGGAACATTGCATCCGCGTCAGCATCGGCACAAAAGAGCAATTGGATGCATTTCTTGCTGCCGCTCGCGATATAGTTGGAAGCTTAAACATACCAAGCACCACGGGCAGGGGAGCGTCAGGCTCTGCTCGTTCGGTACGCTGACGCTAATCCGATATCACACATTGCTATCTTTAGACTTGCTTGGTCACCCAAGCACGACAACATTTTTCTTTAAAATCGGGGACAATCGAGTGACAAACGTCTTTCCTTCAAACCTAGCCTTCGGCATCTTCGATCATCTGGACGAGGACGGCCTCGATATCGCCCGGCAGTACGAAGATCGCCTGATATTAGCAGAGGCGTGCGATCAGCTAGGGTTCTATGCCTATCATCTCGCCGAGCACCACTGTACCCCCCATGGGAGAGGTCCATCGCCGAATCTGTTCTTATCGAGCGTCGCCCAGCGCACCCGGCGCCTGCGTCTCGGACCCTTGGTGATGCTGCTTGCGCTTTATCATCCACTGCGTGCGTTCGAAGAGATCTGTATGCTGGACCAGTTGAGCGGTGGCAGGCTCGAACTGGGCATAGGGCGCGGTGCTCTCCCGATCGAATTGGGTTACTTCGGGATTGGTGCGCACGCGGTGCCGGGCCGCTATGCGGAAGCCAGCGAAATTCTTGTTGAAATACTTGTTAATGCCATGAAGGTTGGCACGCTGTGCTATCAAGGCCGCCATTTTGAGCTCAATGACGTTCCTTTGACGCTAAGACCTCATCAGCGTCCACATCCGCCGACATGGGTCGCCGCCAATCGACCCGAGTCCGCAGCCTGGGCCGCTGCGAATGGAGCAAATATCGCGTGTGTAGGACCTTCCTCTTCTGTTCGCAAAACTACTGATGCGTTCCGCGCCTATCAAGAGGACAACGCTGGCGCGGGCGATCGAGCGCCATTTATTGGATTGCTCCGCATGGTCGTGGTTGGGCGTTGTGACACACATGCCTATTCGCTCGCGGCACCTGCTTACGAACGATGGCTCAAGAGCTTCCAATTCCTTTACGAGCTTAACGCTATCCCCACTCCACCCAACCTGCCGCTGACCTTCGATGCGGCAGTCGAGAGTGAATTGTGCGTGGTAGGATCAGCAGCGTCTGTGCGAGAAGCTCTGCTCAGTCAGTTGGAAGAGGCAGGTGCTAACTACCTTCTTTGTCAACTGGCATTTGGGAATCTGCCGCTAGATGCTTCCCTATACACCGCGACGACCATTCAATCCGAAATCATGGCTCGGCTTGGCTGACCATGAAATTCGCGGTCTGATCCGAAGGTAAATCGTTGTAACAGCGCTCCCTCACATTGCTCGAGCGTGCACGTGGTGGGGATTGGGAAATCGTAGGGAGGCCAAACTGACGACGAGCCGGCGGCACAGATTACCAGGTTTGTGCGTTGGCCGGCATCTGGGCACGGTGTGAGACTGCACGATCCTAAGGAGATGATGGCCGAGCGCGTCACGATGCCGGCACGCATCTGCTCGTCGCGCTCGCGCTAGTCGTTGCCCATAGCCCGCCGCAAGAGGTTCTTCTCGACCGGGCCGGCGCCGGTGGCGGCTCCCGCATCCAGCTTCATCAGCGGCTCGGCGGTAGCAAAGCCGTCACTCGCTACGGCGCTGTTGAGGGCGCGCTCGCGAGCGGCTTTGCTACGCCGAGCGACACCACCTGGAGCGAGTTCGCCCGATGTCGCGGCGTGCACCGCGGTCGGATAACGACGCTGGAGGAAATCGTTCGCAGCCGGTCTTCACGATCCGCGCGAGTGCTTTGCATGAATGCTGCCTGCTTCCTCGTCTGCGGTTCGCCGGCACGCCCGAAGTCAATGTCAGTACCACAAGGCCTCCAAGACGTCAGGTCTGGGAGCCGGCTTGTACGGTCGTATCGTGTTCTGGAATATCGTCAAAGGAGGCGTAGTTGAGATTGTAGAGTTTGGAATACAGGCCCCCCATGGCTATTAGCTGATCGTGGTTGCCAGTCGCAATACCTTGGCCATTCTGAAGCACGATGATGCGGTCGGCACCCCGGATCGTGGCAAGACGGTGGGCGATGACGAGGCCAGTGCGCCCTTCAAGCAGCTTTATCAGAGCCTTCTGAATCTGCATTTCCGTGTAGCTGTCGATGTTGGCGGTAGCTTCGTCGAGCACGAGGATCTTGGCGTCGGCGACGAGGGCGCGGGCGAAACTGATAAGCTGGCGCTGGCCGAGAGATAAGTTGTCGCCGCGTTCGCCAAGTTGGGTCTCATACCCGTCGGCGAGGCTCATTATGAAGTCGTGGGCGCCGACCGCCTTGGCGGCCTCGATCACCTTGTCGCGCGTGGCTTCCGTCTTGTGGTATCGAATGTTCTCGAAGACCGTCCCGGTGAACAGGAACGGCTCCTGCAGCACCATGGCGACTTGGCGGCCGAGCGATTCCTGGGTGAGATCGCGCACATCATGTCCGCCGACCAGCACTTGGCCCTGCTGAACATCATAGAAGCGGTGGACCAGGGCCATCGCGCTCGATTTGCCAGAACCGCTCGGCCCGACCAGTGCGACCGTCTCGCCGGGATTGACCCGGAAGGAGACATTTTTCAGCACCGAACGGTTCGGATTGTAGCCGAAGGTGACGTCCCTGAACTCGACCGAGCCGTCCATTTCGGGCGAAAGCACCTCGGCATTGGGTTTGTCCTGAACATCGATCTTGACGTCGAGCACATCGGTCAGGCGCTTGCCTGAGGCCATGGCGCGCTGCATGACCGAATATTGCAGGGTGAGTGAGCGGATCGGGTCAAAGAAGCGCTGGATGTAAAATAGGTAGGCAACCAATACGCCCACATCTATGCGGCCATTCATGACCATCGAGCCGCCGACCACAATAACGCCGGCCATGGCGAGGCCGGTGAGGCCATCGACGATAGGCACCATGACCAGTGCATATTTGGCAGCGATCAGGTGGGTCCTGAGGTTGGCATGGGCCTTGTCGTCAAAAAGGATGAAATTCACCTGCTGGCGGTCCATTGACTGGACGGTGCGCACGCCGTGAATGGCTTCGGCCAGCGCGCCGTTGACGACGGAATTAGTCTCGTGTGCGGCCATGAAGGCGTCGCGGGCACGCGGCAGCCAGACAACGCGGACGATCACCAGGACCGGCAGAACCGAGAGCGTCAGGAGGCCGAGGCGGAAGTCGAGCCACAGCATTACGAAAACGATGCCGAAGAGAAGCGCAACATCGCCTACGGAATATACCGAGGTTTCGAGGAATTCCTGTATGGAGTTGACGTCGCCTTGCAGGCGCGACATGAGGCGTCCGACCTCGGTCTTGTCCATGAAGGAGAGCGAAACCTTCTGCAGATGGCCAAACATGGCGCGGCGGATGTCGAACAGGACAGTTTCGGCCACTTTCCCAACCACGGTTTCCTGCATGTAGCCGGCAGCGAAATTGACCAAAATCGCCAAAACGAACGCGCCGACGGCCGCGAGCTGGGCTGAGCGATCGGTCCTTGCCGGGTTCATGCCCTGGTCGAGCGCGTAGCGGATGATCAACGGGATGAGAAGCTGCGTCCCGGTGAAGATCAGCATTGCTGCAATCGTGATGACTACCCTGGCCCGATAGGGACGGACGAAAGCCCAGATGCGCCGGAGGATGCTCTTGTCGAAAGCCCGGCCGAACATCTCCTCCTCGATGCGGTGCGAGCCGACAACCGCGCGCGGAGGGCGTCTACCGTCGTCACGTTCGGCTTCGACTTCGCCGGCGCGGCCCTGCGCCATCAGCGGGCGCCCCCATACTGGGTCATATTGTCATTACCCGGGCGCGTCTGGAGATCGTAAAGGGCCCTGTAGCGTCCCCTCTTCGCCAAAAGCTCTTGATGCGTGCCGCGTTCTACGATTTCGCCGTTATCGACAAAAAGGATCTGATCGGCATGCACAAGCGCACTCAGCCGGTGCGCGATGATGATCGTCACCCGATCCTTGGCGAAGCGCCGCATCGCCGCGCGGATGCGCTGCTCGGTGCCGGCATCGATCGCGGCCGTTGAGTCGTCGAAAACGACGACGGAGGGGCGCAGCATCATGGTGCGAGCAATCGTGAGACGCTGGCGCTGGCCGCCAGAGAGAGAGACGCCGCGTTCGCCCACGACCGTCTCGTAGCCCGCTGGGAGCCCGAGGATGTAGTTGTGGAGCTGGGCGAATTCGCCAGCGCGTTCGATTCGCTGTCTCTTCGCCCAGGGATCGCCATAAGCGATGTTGTTCTCGATCGTAGTGGTGAATAGGAATGCATCCTGCTGTACGACGGCGACCGCCTTGCGAAGCGTCGCGAGGGTGACATTGCGTATGTCCTGGCCGTCCAGCGTGATGGCGCCACCGGTCACATCATAAAAGCGGGGGACCAGATGAGCTATCGTCGATTTGCCCGAACCCGGCGGACCGACGATCGCGATCGTCTCGCCTCTACGGGCCTCAAAGCTGACGTTCTTCAGAATGGCGCGGTTTTCGGCGCTGGGGTACGCAAACGAGACATTGTGGAAGCGCAGAGTGCCGTCGCTTATCTCGAGCGGTCTGGCCTCGAGAGCATCCCTGATTGTGATCTCCTGGTCGAGGAGACCGAAAAGCCGCGAACCGCAGCTAGAAGCGCGGGCAAAGGCATTGACCATGAGGCCGATCTGGCGGACTGGCATTTGCAGGATTGTCATGAAGGTCAGGAAGGTCGCCACCGTTCCGACGCTTATCTCGCCAGCGACGAGCTTGCTGCCACCGATCCAGAGCACCAATCCCATTGCGAAAAAGAAGGACAAGGTCATCGCCGACGTGCTGGGCACGTAGATGTCAACTCGGTCGTGGGCGAGGTCGAGCGCGTTCTTGGAAGCGCCGTCGAACTTCAGCATCTCATAGGCTTGAGCCGCAAAAGCGCGGACCACGCGGATGCCTGCGAGATTTTCCTCCATCACGCGGCTTAGTACTGAAAGCCGCTCATGCAGGTCGAGCCAGGTGGCGCGCAGCCTAAGCTGTGTGGCCGATGAGCGCCAGGCGACAAAAGGCACGAAGCTCAGCGCGACCAGGCCGAGCATGGGATCGGTCGAGATCATCATGTAGGCGCCGATCCCGATCAGCATGGTGAGCAGGAGCACGCGAACGAGCGCGGTGGAAAAATACATCCGCACGCCTTGGAGATCGAGCATTCCGATGGTGATCAGATCGCCTGAATGGACCCGGTCGTGAAAGGAAAAGCTGAGACGCTGGATCTTGTCGTAGTAGGCGAGCCGCAGTTCGTACGCGACATGATGCCCGACGGCTTCGGCAAAATAGTTTTGCGCCATCGTGAAAAGGCCGCGTAGCGCGCTGACGGCGAGCAGCAGGAGAGCCGGGGTCCAGAGCGCTTGTCCTGCCGCGGTCCCCGCGACACCGCCCCCGATGGCTGTCTGCGTCTGGTCGACAGCCCGGCCGAGAAGCTGGGGAATGAGCAACTGGAGGATTGCCGCCATGATCGTCGAGCCCATAGCGAAGGCGACCTGCCAGGGATGCCGCAAATTCATACGGGTGATGCGCAACAGCGTACTCAAATCCCGGCCCCAGCGCGCCGCTTCCACATGGGTCAACGAATTCAGAGCGTTCGTTGCGCTGCCGATAGCATCACTGCTCACGGGTGTATTCCCGACTGCATTTTGCGCCTTCGAGGCAAGCCGAAGGACCAATCATCAAAGGGGCCCGCCATTGTTAATCCTGTCCACCACCTGCAGCAGTGCGCGTTTCTATAAGCCGAGCCGCGGCTTCACTTACTGGCATGTCGATCACCGTGATTCCGCTTGCCGCAAGGAAACGCGCTTCGTTTCTGGTCAGCGTTTCCGCGTCCATTACCGCGCAATGTGGACCTCGGGAGCGCTTCATGATCTGCCTGGCGTAGGTGCGCAGCATCTGATCGTTGAAGCGGCAGCCAACGAAGAAAAATCCACGGGTGATGCGCCGTTCCTTCGCCACGTCTGGGATCGGTGTCTGGATATCGATTTCGGTCAGGACTTCGACATAGTCCGAATCTGCGACGAGAAAGTTTTGCGCCGGCCTAATACTCCCGTGAGGTGTATAGAGAACCGTCTTTGCCCCCGATCGGGGGTCGAGTTCCCTCCCGGACAAATCGTAGGTTTTCGTCCAAATGTTACCGATTTCGTTCGCCCGCGTGACGCCTTGTATCTCAACGACGTCCGTTCGGCCGGTCTCTACGAGAGCCGTGCGCATCGCGCCGTCGTACCAGCTGTCGACGATGAGGGAGAGCGGCAGCCTTGCGAGCCAGGCGTGGAGGAGGGTCGGCGCCACCGGCGCTGCGAATATGTCGGTCATCCAAGCTTGAAGCGTCCGGCGATGCCGGCGCTGTTCGATGAACTGCGCAACCGACCACATATTGGTGCGGATCCTGGAAGGGGCTGGCGCCCGCGCATTGAGTGCCGCGGCAACGAGCTCCGGCGTATGCGGCACAGGCGGTTCCGCACAGTTGAACCCAAGAAGACCCGGACCGAGATAGGGGATCACCTCATCGGCGGCGAGCGCTTCCTTCGCCAGGTCAAGCAGCTTTTCGGCAAAACTGTCCCGCACGATGACGAGGTGGCCCGATGTCAGGATCGTGTTCATGCTCGTTCCTCGCGACGCACCTATCAAGGGGCAGCATCAGTCCTCTTCGGAAATTTTCCTTGCCTCGACGGTGATCGGCAGACGCGTATCCCGTGGAAGATCGGGTAGGAGGAGCCGCCACCCGTTCCTGAGCGTCACAGTTCCGCCCCACAACTCTTCCTTCTCGAACTTGATGATCGGCTCTTCGAGGTCCTTCTTCGGGACATACGCCGACAAGCCAGCATCGGTCCTGCGGATCATGACTTTCATCTGGCCGTCCCTTCATTGGTATTGCTTTCAGCACTGCAGGGCGCCTCGGCTTTGTCGAGGCTCATCAGTTCACGCGCTCGCATGCCGACGACTGTGCCACGGTCGATCCATTCGACCGCATAGATGAAGAACTGCTGGAGAAAGGTGCCAATGTCGCGCACATATCCCTCGTCGCCCTTCCGCACGAGATTTTCGCCGATCTCCCTGCCAGGATAGGTGCCGTCATTCTTTATGTGGCGAGTGGCACGTACCCGCTCTCCCGGCATGAATCGTGGAGGCCTGCGGATTTCGACCTCCTCTTCGCGTCCGAGCGACATGTCCGTTCCCTGATTTCTCTTGAGGCTGCAGATTGTGAACAAAGGCGTTCCAGGCGTCCTGCGGAGGCAGCCCCGACCATGTCGGCAGCCCAATGTCCGTCACGCAGGAACGCAGGTCTTCGGCACCGGGCATACCGAGGCACATTGCTGCGCATCGAATACCCCCTCGCACTCGGTGCACTTGTGCGGCTCGATCACGTAGCTCTCGCCTTTGAACTTGATCGCGCCGGAGGGACATTCGAATTCGCAGGCGCCGCATTGGGTGCATTGGGATGCGATGATCTTGAAAGCCATTTTAACTCCTGGTCCGAATGGATGAGACAACTCAGGCCGTCGCCGCGAGTGCGGGGGTCCCACACGTGGCGGCGTAAATCGAGCTGATTGCGGTCTCGATATAGTCATGGGCATAAGCGTCGGTGGCTCGGATTCCAGCGTCCGCAAGCTGATCCTGCGGGCAATTTCCGATCTTGGCACACAGCACGATATCTATGCCTTCAAGCGCTGCGATGACGCCATCGAGGGCGGCTTCTCCGCCCCAGCCGCCGAGGCAATACCGCTCCACCTTCCGATGCCCGACAAAACTGATCCCTCTCGGCGAGGCTTGATAAACCTGGAATTCCTTCGCATGGCCGAAATGTTGATTGACGCGGCCGCCGCCCTTGGTCGCCACCGCGAAGAGAAGGGACTTGCCGGGGCTCGCTGCCTTGACCAATCCGATCGCTTCTCTCCTAGCCGCCACGTGATCACGGCGCTCCTCCGCGACCAGCTCCCGATAGGCCTTGCGATTCCTGGCATCGTAGGTGACCTCGCCGGGAATCCGGTCGAGTGTGAATTCCTGGCCACGATCCTCACCGAGCAGGCCGACGGCATCTGCCCGGCACTGCCGGCAGTGGCGCATCAACTGGGCGCCGCCTTCGACACGATCCTGAAGAGCCTTCATCTCCATTGCGTTTGGGCCGCGTTGCCCGCTCAGTCCGTAGTGCGTGCCGTGCGCCGGGTCCGAAATCAGCGGCATGAGGTTGTGCAGGAACGCGCCTCGCTCCTTGACCCATCTATTCACCTCGATCAGATGCTCATCGTTCACGCCGGGGATCATCACCGAATTGATTTTGGTGAGGATGCCGCGCGCGGTCAGCATCTCCAGGCCCAACATCTGCCGCTCGTGCAGGATCCGGGCGGCTTCGATGCCGACGTAGCGGCGATGGTCGTAAAAGATCCAAGGATAGATCTTTGCACCGACCTCAGGGTCGACCATGTTGATGGTGATCGTCACGTGATCGACATTCATGTCGGCAAGCTCATCGACATGGTCCGGCAGCGCGAGCCCATTCGTGGAGATGCAAAACTTGATGTCTGGGATTTCCCTGGCGACTCGTTCGAACGTTGCCTTCGTCTTCTTCCAGTCGTAACAGGCATCGCCCGGTCCGGCGATGCCGAGCACGGAGAGTTGCGGCACCTCGTTGGCGACCGCGACCACCTTGCGTAGCGCCTGGTCGGGCGTCAGCTTTTCGGAGACCACCCCAGGCCGGCTTTCGTTGGCGCAGTTATATTTGCGATTGCAGTAGTTGCACTGGATATTGCAGCCGGGCGCGACCGCGACGTGCATGCGCGCGAAATAGTGATGCGCCTCTTCTGAAAAGCAGGGGTGATCCTTGATCTTCTCCCAGACAGCCGGATCCGTGTCGTCCGGCTTTATCGACGAGCCGCAGGACGAAGACGCGCAGCCACCGGCTTTCACGGTGGCAAGCAACTGGTCATCGAATGTCGTGCTGAGGCTCTCAAGCGAAATTGCCGGTGCGGACATCGAACGGCTCCGTTGCTGGGTGAATGTCGCAGTTCAAACCGCAAGAGCTATGCCAGCTCAAAGAGCGGTTTTGGTTCACGAATTGGCTTTCGTGTCGGATTCCGTCGGATTGCTCCGACACACCTTTGTCGGGCTTCCGACAGTGGACAAGCAAATCGGGTCGCGAAGGCTACCAGCCTTGGGCGCGCAGAGTGTGAGGGAGACTACTCCGGGCTTACGTTTGACGTCATCACAACGTCTAGAATTTCTTCACCTCGATGCCATGCCGGCGCAGGGCGTAGCCGATTTGCCGCGGCGTGAGGCCGAGGATACGAGCCGCCCTGGCCTGAACCCACCCGGCTTTGTCCATCGCGTCGATCAGCCGGTCGCGTTCCGTCAGACGCGGTGGACAAGCGGGATCGTTCGGATCGCCGGCCGTAAGGGGAGATACCTTGCCTGCGGAGACACCGATGCGACTGGCCGGCAGCCGCAATCCGACCGGCACTGCGTTGACCCGTGCGAGATCGTCGATGGCATTGCCGCCATTCGAGCGGTCGGCTCGCTTCCAGAGGAGCCAGGAAAGGCACTGGCTCTTCTTACAGGCGAAATCGGATTGAGTGATCGTCCTTGAACGCGCAAGTGTGGCCGTCCTTTGGACGCAGTTCTCCAGCTCGCGGACGTTACCAGGGAAGTAGCATTGCGAGATCAGGTCAAGCGCCGACGGCGCGAAGGCGAGTGCGCGATCGTTCTCCTTGTTGAATCGGTTGAGGAAGGCGTTCGCAAGGCGTGGAATATCGCCGGGTCGCTCTCTGAGCGGAGGCAGGATAATTGGCACCACATTGATGCGGTAATAAAGGTCGGCCCTGAACTCCCCTTTTATGACGGCCGTCTCGAGGTCCTTGTTGGTGGCGCATATGAGGCGCACGTCGACCTGTAGCGTTTTGGTGCCGCCGACTCGCTCCAACTCGCCTTCCTGCAAGACACGCAACAGCTTGGCTTGAAAGGCCGGGGAAATCTCGCCGATTTCATCAAGTAGCAGCGTTCCCTCATTTGCCAATTCAAAACGACCGGCGCGCTGGGAGATAGCACCCGTGAAAGCGCCCTTTTCATGCCCAAACAGTTCTGACTCCAGAACGCTTTCAGACAGTGCGGCGCAGTTCAATTTGACGAAAGACTTCTTCCTCCGACGTGAGAGCTTATGGATGGCTTGCGCAAAGAATTCCTTGCCGGTGCCGCTTTCACCCCGCAGAAGTACGGTGGAATTTGTCCCTGCTACGACCGAGACGGTTTCGAGCACCTGCTTGAGTGCGGGGCTTTCCCCGATGATCCCGTCGATTTTGACATCCGCATGCCGGGCAGGGTCGTAGGTCCTCGCCTCGTTGGGCGATTTCTCCGGTCTGAATTGCTCATGGACAGACAGCTGACGATCTGTACGCAGGATGCGATGGAGACGGATGGTCCGGCCGACAAGGTTGGCGACCATCGTCAGGAAGTATGTGTCCTCGTCGTCGCGAAAGTCGGTGGCGCCGTCTCCGGCGCGGTCGATCGACAATGTCCCAAGGATCTTATGATCAGCCTTTAACGGGATACCGATAAAGGCAATTGGGATCGTTCCGCCGCTCGAAGACGTTTGAAGGTCAGCCTGAAATAGTTGGGACTTGTGCACGTCCGGTATGACGAGCGGCGTCCCCGTAGCGACGATTTGATCTGTTACGGCCTGTGGTATGACGCGGCGAGTGCCTGTTTGAGGTGCTTGGGTATTGCCGGCACTTGCGGCAATCTCCGGCTCTCCTTCAGCGTCCAGGACGACGATTGCTCCGTGACGCATCTGCAGAAACGAAGGCAGGACGTTTATGACATTGGCGAGCGTAATCTCCAGCTCGCTGGGGGCGGTCAGCACCTTCGATATCTCGTAGAGTCCCCTGAGCGCGATATCTGCTTGGGGCATGCTTTTGATGGGCGGTTCAGGGCGGGTATCCCGAGGTGCTACCTCGTCGACCCGATCTTGGGGTACGTGAGCCATGGAAACACCTCAGGGGTTGTCGTCCAGAGTGCTCCTCCTTTTGTATCTGAATTCTGAAAGCACAGTATTCACGAGCTTCTCTTCGTTGCGAGGCGATTCCAGCAAAGATAGACTTGGCGTTGGTCGCGACCTCATGTGTACCAAGATTGACCCTGTTGATACGGTGCGTGCCTCGGTCATCCGAATTTGAAGAGGACTCCGAAGCCGCCGCGTGGATAGTTCCACTCGATCTCGCCACTGGTCTCGCACAAAATCCGGCAGGTGCCGCACTCCATGCAGCCGTCGGCAGTGATCTCCACTTGACCTTTGTCGTTCAACTCATAACATTTCGCCGGGCAGACGTGGGTCAGCGCGAGCAAGTTCGCGCTTGGCCTCTCGTGCGGTAGCACTTTGATATGCGGACGGCCGGAATCCACCAAGTAGCGGTTCTGGTAAAGCTTGTCCTCGACACGTGACTTCGTCACTGCGATCGTCATTTCGTCTCCCCTCAGCGCCACGCCAATGCAAGGCGGACCGCGTCGCTGACCAGCCCCCAGCGCGAGCGCGCCTTGATGAAGGCCGCCGTGGTCGCCTTTTCCTTGTCGATCTTCGGCGTGCCGTCGACACGCATGAAGTTCTGCGCGGCTTGCGACATCAACCGCGGATAAGTCGTGAAGTAATTGCAGGAATTGGTGTGGAGCAAGGCCGGCATGTCTTTGTATTTCCTTAGGTCCTTGACCACGAAGGACTTATCCAGCATGGCTTTGTAAAGGGCGAGATTCCGTTTGGTCATAGGACCGTTGCGGCTCCTGACCTCGATGATTGCCTCAGCCGCGATGCGGCCGGAGGTCATGGCGAGGTTCGAACCCTCGCGGTGAATGGCGTTGTTCAGTTGCGCGGCATCGCCGACCACGACCCAACCGTCGCCAAAGAGCTGCGGAATAGCCTTGTAGCCGCCTTCGGGAATGAGATGCGCGGAATATTCTTTCACTTCCGAGCCGGCGATCAGCGGCCGGATCGAAGGATGGCTTTTTAAGGCGTCGAGGAGGACGTAAGGGCTCTCGACCATCGCGGCGAAATCGGAGACGAGGCAGCCAATGCCCAGTGAGATCGACTCCTTGTTGGTGTAGAGGAAGCCGAGCCCGGCCATGCTGCGGGAGGTCGTGCCCACCGCCTCGATCACGCAGCCTTCATCGCCCTTGACGCCGAACCGCTGCTCAATGACCTCTTCGGGCAGGAAATGCATTTCCTTGACGGCGAGCGCCACGGTTTGCGGCTTCGGCATCTCGCGCAGGCCGGCCCGGGTGCCAAGCAGTCCGCAGACACCTTCTGCGAGGACGACCACGTCCGCGTAGATGGCTCCGCCGGCCCGGTCTGTGCGGACGCCGATCACCCTGTCCTTGGCGTCACGGATGAGTTCCGTCACGGTGGTCTCGCACAGAACCGTCGCGCCGGCCTCGCGCACCTTACGCGAAAACCATTTATCGAACTGGGCACGGATGATCGTGTAGCGGTTGGGCTTCGCCTCATTGAAGTCGTCCGACCGATAGTGAATCCCGGTGTGGGACGTGTCGTCCATCACCCAAAGCCGCTGTTCAACCAAATGCCGCTCAAGAGGCGCATCGTCCCGGAAATCCGGGATGATCTTCTCCAGCATGTTCGCGTACATGATGGCACCCTGGACATTCTTGGACCCCGGATATTCACCCCGCTCCAACTGCAGCACCTTCAGGCCGTGGCTGGCCATGGTGTAAGCAGCTGCGTTTCCGGACATGCCGGCCCCAATAACAATGGCGTCGAATTGTTCCTCAATCATGTCCATCCCTTAGCTCGCAAGCTTGTCGCGACTGTGGGGCGACAGCCGCCGGGTGAAGGCTTCCGTCAGTGCGGGCAGGAAGCGGATCGCGTCGGTGACGATCCCGAGGTGAGCGAAATCGAAAATCGGCGCGTTCGGGTCGGTGTTGATGGCCACGATGAGATCCGCCCCCTCGACGCCAACCCGATGCTGGACGGCGCCGGAAATCCCGGCCGCTATGTAAAGCTTCGGCCGGATGGTCTTGCCAGTTTGGCCGATCTGCCGATCAGCTGGCATCCAGCCCTTCTGGACCAACGGGCGCGAACAGCCGTGCTCGGCGCCGATTGCTCGCGCGAGATTCTTCACAAGCTGCAGGTTCTCCGCCGCGCCTAGACCGAGGCCTCCCGCAACCACGACGTCGGCATAGGCAAGATTTGCCTTTGCCGACTGACTATCCGGCAGGAAGCCCAGGACTTTGGTAACGATCTCGTCCTCGGCTACCGAGAGCTTGTGCCGGATGACACGCCCGACCGGTTTATCCGCCCGCTGCGGCATGGGCATGACCCTCGGTCGCACTGTCGCCATCTGGGGGCGGAAATTGAGCGTATAGATCGTGCACAACAAGGAACCGCCGAAAGTCGGACGGGTGGCGGCGAGCGAACCGTCGGTATCCACATCGAGTTCGGTGCAGTCGGCCGTGAGCCCTGTCTGCAAGGTCGTCGCCACGGAGCCGGCAAGATCCCTGCCGAGTGTGGTGGCACCGAGAAGAAGGATCTCGGGTTTGTGGGTATCGACCAGATCCGTCATCGCCTTGGTGAATGGCTCGTTCCGATAGTCGGCGAGCAGCGGCGCCTCGACGATGTAGACAAGGTCGGCGCCATAAGCGAACGCTTCGGCAACGGCGTTCCCGATGGCCTCTCCCGGCGGTCCAAGCACGACGCCCGCAAGCTGGACCTGAAGCTTGTCTGCTAACTTGCGGCCTTCGCCGAGCAGTTCGAATGATACGGGATGGACCTGGCCGCGTTCGAGCTCGATGAAAACCCAAACGTGCCGGTAGTCCTTGAAATGCGCGGGCAGCTCCTTCTTTATGCCGGCACGGCCGGCGGCAGGGCGAGGGGTTTCTCGGTTCGCGGTCGACATCGTCTGCTCCTTGCCCTCTCACGCGCCGCCGTTGAAGGCGAGCTCATGTTCCAATGCCGGCTGGCGGGTGAAAATTGCCGTGATGAGTTCGTCAGCGACATCGCGCAAGGCCATCTCGGCGGTGTCGATTTTTGCCGCCTTTTCCGCTCGCGCAGGAGGCGCGAAAACGCGCTTGACCACCGTCGGTGAACCGCGCAGGCCGCATTTGGTGAGATCCTCAATGCCGGCGTCGGCCGCACTCCATTTCAAGACCTGGCTGCGCGCGGCGCACAGGGCGTCCTGGATCGAGCCCCGGCGGATCTCGTTTGTGCCTTCCAGCATGGTGATCAGGCAAGGGAGCCTGCTCTTCAGCATCTGTGTGCCGCCTTCGGAGCGGCGCTCGACCTTGATCTCGCGCGCAGCAAGGTCAATAGAGGCGATCTTCGCGACATAGGTCAGTTGCAGGAGTCCGAGGCGCTTGGCGATGCCGGGCCCGACCTGGGCGGTGTCGCCATCGATCGTCTGCTTGCCGGTGAAGACGAGGTCTGGCGTGCCGAACGTCTCGCCAACCTTCGCGATTGCCTGGGAAAGGGCGAACGAGGTCGCCAGCGTGTCGGAGCCGGCAAAATAGCGGTCGGTCAAGAGCACCGCTCGGTCGGCGCCGTAACCGAGCGCCTTGCGCAGCGCGTCCTCTGCCATGGGCGGACCCATAGTGAGCACGGTGACTTCGCCACCATAGGCGTCGCGCAGTCTGAGGGCTTCTTCGAGGGCGAACAGGTCGTAAGGGTTGATGATGGTCGGAACACCCTGGCGCATGATCGTGTTCGTCACCGGATGGACCCGTATCTGTGCCGAGTCCGGCACCTGCTTGATACAGATTACGATGTGCATTGGCGGTTTCTCTAGGCTCCTGTCCGGATGCGGGCTTGGCGGTTATCTCCTTGGTGTGCATCATTCGTGCCAACTGTTTTGCGCTGCCCCCTATTCCTAGAACTTCGTTGGTTGCTTCTGAGGGCGCCGTGGTGATGACCGGATTTGTCGGCCTCTCGACATTGTCGCGTCGCAACTCGTGTCGCTGTCATTCCTGTCCGAACCGCTTCAGTACGGAGTCGAACGGGACAAAGGTGCGGCCCGGCGTGGCAGGTTTGTTCGGATCGTGGTCTTTGAGCACCTTGAAGACCCGATGCATGAGCGGCGAGGAAATCGCGAAATCCTCGTAAGCGCGTTCGAGCGTCGCGCGCACCCGCAGGGCAATCACCTGGTCGGGCAGACCGGAGAAATCTTCTTCGGCAAGGTATTGGCCCACGCGCTTCATGATATGGAGCCGCGAGACATTCAGCACCTTCGGGTCATAGGAGACGCCAAGGACTGCGAAGAACTCCTCCGCAGCCGACAGGCGCTTCAGTCGTGCGAGGATGTCGGTGACATCGATAGGGCGGCTGTCAGCGGAACAATTCATTGCATTCTCCCTGGTCGGAAAACTGTGGTGTCGGTGCGCTCGCGCACGGCTGACCTGGACCCGCACAGCTCCGCGAGGGATGCCTCGCTGCACATTCCATCGTAGAGCTCGACCAGTTGAGTTGCAGTGAGGGTCGATTTGGTCTCGGCCGCCTCGCGCCGGACGCGGGCCACCATCGCGGCTGCCAGATCCGGGTCGAGATCGCGGCCGCTTTCGCTCAGCACATGGGCAATCGCAGTGGCGCCGGAATGCTTGCCGATGACGATACGCCGGCAGCGGCCCACGAGAGCCGGATCGAGCCCCTGATAAGTACGCGAGTCCTTCAGCAGCCCTGCGACGTGAATGCCGGATTCGTGCGTGAAAACATCGGCGCCGACGACCGGTTTAATGGCCGCGGTCTGCCGGCGGGCGGCCCAAGCCACCTGGGCGGCGAGGTCGGGCAATGCGGTCAGCTCGATGCCGGTATCCGCGCCGTCGAGGACCGCCATCGCGGCGGCCACCTCTTCCAGCGCGGCATTGCCCGCACGCTCGCCGAGCCCCAGGACGGTGACGGACGCATGGCGCGCGCCTGCGCGGATCGCGGCCAGCGTGTTGGCGGCAGCAAGTCCGAGATCGTTGTGCGCATGAAATTCAAGGTCGATTGGAGACTGCGGCACGAGCTGGGCGACAAGTTCGAAGGTCGAAAACGGGTCGAGAACGCCGACTGTGTCGGCTAGCCTGACGCGGCTTGCGCCGGCGCGTGCAGCCGTCTCGATGACGCGGGCGAGATGATCCCGATTGGCCCGCGAGGCGTCCTCGCAGCCCACCGCGACGAAGAAGCCGGCGGCGGCTGCGCGCCTGACCATACGTTCGATGACCTGGAGCGCTCCCGCCTTATCGAGGCCGAGCTTGGCGGCAAGTTGGATGTCCGACGCAGGCAGCGATAGATTGATGGCGTGGACGCCGCTCTCGATCGCTGCATCGAGATCCAGCGACGTCATCCGGCACCAGGCCATGAGCCGAACCGGGAGACGTCGCGCGACCGCGGCGCGAATTGTTTCGATCTCGTCGGCGCCCATGACCGGCGTGCCGATCTCGATCTCTGTGACGCCGGCCGCCGCAAGAGACTCGGCGATCTCCAGCTTTTCCGTCGTGGTAAAGGCGACGCCGGGCGCCTGCTCGCCATCGCGCAAGGTCGTATCGTTGAGAAAGACATGACGGGTCATGAACGGTAGCCTGTTCTGCTGCCGCTCAGGCATAGACCGGATTGAACGTCTTCGGAGTTTCGCTTACCCGGCCCAGAACTGGGAAAGCCACGCAGCTTCTCCACGATTGCCGGCATGACCTCGAGCACCCGGTCGACGTCCGCTTCGCCGTTGTCCCGCGCCAAGGAGAAGCGGACTGCCGCGTGTGGCGTTTTCATCGCGCTCAGGACATGGCTCGGTTCCAGCGAGCCGGAGGTGCAGGCAGAGCCGGAGGAACACGCGATGCCCACGTGGCTGAGGAGGAGTGGAATTCCATCACTTTCGACATGTTCGAAGGAGATGTTTGCGGTGTTGGGCAACCGTTCCAGGGGATCTCCAGTGACACAGGTGCTTGGGATGCGCTGGAGAATCCCGTCCTCTAAACGGTCGCGGAGCGACTTTACCCGTGTGGTCTCGTCGTCCATGAATTTCAAGGCGAGTTCGGCCGCCATGCCGAGCCCGACTATGCCGGGCGTATTCTCGGTGCCAGCACGCCGGTTGTGTTCTTGGTGGCCTCCCTTGATCAGCGAGTGGAAGTTGACGCCACGTTTTACGAAAAGCGCGCCGATCCCTTTCGGCCCGTGCAGCTTGTGGCCGGAGAGCGACAGCATGTCGATTGCGGTCGACTTCAGGTCCATCGGAAGCTTGCCGACCGCCTGCACAGCATCGGTATGGAAAAGGGCGCCCACTTCCTTGGCCAACTCGGCAAGCCTGGCCACGGGGAAGATCACACCAGTCTCATTGTTCGCCCACATTATCGAGACGATTGCCACCTGTGGGGTGAGGGCGGCCATATAGGCGTCGAGGTCGAGCCGGCCACCGCAATCCACCGGGATCCTGTGCACCTTGACGCGGCGGGTCTTCTCAAGATGCGCGCAGAGCGTCAGCACGGCGGGATGCTCGACCGCGGACGTCACGATCTCGGTTCGGTTGGGCGCCGCCTCGAGCGCCGAAAGAAGCGCTGCATTGTCGCTTTCTGTCCCACCCGAGGTGAAGGTGATCTCATCGTCGAACTCCGCGCCGATCAGAGCTTGCAACTGCGTCCGCGCCTTTCTCACCGCCGCACTGACTGAGGCGCCAAGAGCGTGCGCCGACGAAGGGTTGCCGAATTGATCCCTAAAGAACGGCAACATCGCTTGCACGACCTCAGGATCGACCCGTGTGGTTGCGTTGTTGTCGAGGTAGACAGGTTTCATGTGCGATCCTCAGTTGACCGGAATGACGCGAGCGTGCGACCGCCTCATTGAGCCTCTGGCGCATGCCGTTGATGATGATGGGCCCGAACTGGCAGCCGGCGCGGACGCCCGAGAGTTTGACTTAGACCGGATCGGCGTCGACACGGACAAGTCCGCAGTCGCCGCCGTCAGCCCGCAGGTAAGGACGCCCGAACACGACAACGTTATCGATAAGCCGAATTTGGCGCAGCGGCGCGATTTGGCCGCCAGCAGCTTGGGTGCCACCAGGAACCGAACTGTTTCGGGAGGCGACGTTCTTTGCATCCTACCTGAAGCGATTGCCGGTCCCAAGATCGGCTTCGACCTTGCCTTGTTCTTGAGGACAGGGACATCTGTTGTGCCGGCCATATAAGCCTCCTCTGCCGCAAATGAGTCCGTCAACGGCAATCGCTTCATGGACCCGCACAGGCGCTTCGGGCGATCAACTGAAGGACTTGCCGCAGCCGCACTTCTCGCGCGCGTTGGGGTTATCGAAGACAAAGCCGGAAGATTCGAGCCCGGTGAGGAAGTCGACGGTCATGCCGGCGACATGCGGTTGGGAGCCCGCGTCCACGAACAGCTTGATCCCATCTGTCTCGGTGATCGCGTCGCCCTCGCGCGACACGCTCTCCAGGCCCATTAAGTATTTGAAGCCGGCGCAGCCGCCGGCCTGGACCATGATGCGAAAGCCTTCCGCCGGCTCGCTGGCGCGGGAAAGAGCAGTCTTGATGGCGGCAACAGCGTTGTCGGTGAGCGTAATCATGGCTCCATTCTCCTCAGTCCGGGACCTGCTTGCGCATCACGTTGCATGCACCGTGCCAAAGCGAAAAAATGTTTCAACACAGCGCGGCATCTCTGACACTGCGGTCGTTCTTGTGAGTCCATTGCTGCGAAGGTGTCGGCCAACCGACACGTACTGTCGGGTTTGTCGGGTCCGCCACGCGGGATGTTGGGCCTGAGTTGTTGGCTGAACTCACATTAAACCAATGACCATTACAGAAGACTTCTTCTGAGCTTGCTTCGGCGCAATTGGCACGGTTTTTGAAGCTCCACTGGCGAGGCGGCAAGAGACTGCCGATCCACAATCGTGTCGTGGGTGCCCTCGCGATCGATGGGGCGAAGCAAGGGAGCAACATGTCAGGACTGGGTCAGACACGCTTTGTTTGGCGAAGCAGCGCCGCCCGTGGCATCCGAATGACCGATTGGCCGATTGCGACAACACCCACAATCGCTCACCACCGCCCGGTGGCCACCGACCGGCTCGATGTGATTCCATCGGCATGTGCCTGCTCGTGTCACTCGGGTGTCGCCGCTCCGATAGCACCCCCGGTTTTCGCGCGGGTGCGACGACGTGCGCACGCTGTCCAGCGACACTTTGTTCACGGGCCAGCAGCAGATCAGGGTCGAGCATTACGGCGCGCCCTATCGGCTGAAGATTCACCGGCAGGGCAGCTGATCCTCACACGTAGGTGGAAGCAGGGGTAAGACATGGACCAGCGCGAGAAACCGTCGCCGGACGAAATCCGGCGGGCGTGCGAAGACAATCCGAAAATCCGGGAGCATGATCTCGCCGCTCGATTGGGCATTTCGGAAGCCGAATTGGTCGCGGCGCATTGTGGTCACGGCGCGGTGCGCATCGAGCCGCGCGTCGATGATCTGCTGACCGGCCTCGAAGCGGTCGGCGAGGTGATGGCGGTCACCCGCAACCAAAGTGCCGTGCACCAAAAGATCGGCGTGTACGACAAAGTGGTCACCGGCAACCCGCATGCCATGGTGCTCGGCGACGAGATCGACCTGCGCATCTTCCCGAAAGCGTGGGCGTATGGCTTCGCCGTCGAGAAGCGCGAGGGAGCCGAGATCCGCCGCAGCCTGCAATTCTTTGATGCCACCGGCGAGGCGATGCACAAAGTACATCTCAGGCCCGCCTCGAACCTGCACGCCTATCAGAATCTGGCGGCAGAGCTCGTATCCTCCGACCAGGAGCCGATCATATCGGTCGAGGCGAGCGGGGCGCGCGATAACGCAGTGAGTCCAGACCAAGCCGCCACGGTCGACGACCTACGCGAGCACTGGAGCCGGCTGAGCGACGTGCATCAGTTCTACCATATGTTGAAGACACTGAAGCTCAGCCGCTGCCAGGCGATGCGTATGGCCGACGAGGATTACGCCTGGCTGCTCGACAATGATGCCGTTGGCGCCCTGTTCCAACAGGCGGCCGAAGACGAGATGCCGATCATGTGCTTTGTCGGCAATCGTGGTTGCATCCAGATCCATTCCGGCCCGATCAAGTCGGTCAAGCAGATCGGGCCGCGGATCAATGTGCTCGACGAGACCTTCCATCTGCATCTTAGGACTCATCACATCCGCGAGGTCTGGGCCGTGCGCAAGCCGACGAGGGACGGTCACGTCACGTCCGTTGAAGCCTATGGCGCCGACGGCAAGATGATCATCCAGTTCTTCGGCACGCGCAAGGAAGGCGAACGCGAGCGCAGCGACTGGCGGTTTCTGGCCGAGAGTCTGCCACGCGTTCCCGGTCCGACCGACAGGGATGTGTAGAGCCCGACAGGCCCTCGGATTGAACCGGCCGCCATAGGACTCGGCACCACGTTCCGACAGCGGCTCGCGAGGAAATTTAGGTCCATGTGCGGAAAAGCTTGCCGTCGTAGCGCATACGCACGGTCAGATGATGCACGCCGGAATCGACGGCATCGATACGGTCAAGCTAGTCGTCGCCGGACCGGTGCGCACGAGTGCATCGCCGTCTGAGGGAAATCCTTGCAGCGGCTACAACAACGCATATGCCATCAGCGCCGAACCGAAGCGGAAGCGCGGCCGGGTCTTGTCGGACCGCACCCGAACCTTGCGCTGGATCGCGTCGTTGCTCAATCCGGGCCGTGCGAGCGATCTCCTCGCTCGTCGACCGGAAGGCTGTGCAGGAGCAGCCAAGCCGAACAGCCCGATGTCGCGGACTCGACAAACCGACCACGGATGTCGGTTGTCGGACGTTGTCCTAAGAATGATGGACAGGTGATCATCAGCGGCGGGCCTAGTGCAGGCTGGCATTGCTTGGTGCAGCGCCATGGGTACGCCTATCCGGCACGCGACTTGCTTCGACAATTTGATCAGCAGGGCATCAGCAGTGCGTCACGGAGCTCAGAGGTGATTGATCAGCCTCTCAACCCTAACGGGGATAAGCGGCGGCTTTGCTTCATGACCGCAGCGCGGCGGAGATGCCCCTTCTGATCGACTTCGCAACCGATCTCATCCGCGCTGGTGCAGGTGGGCTGTATCAGGCGACAGAATCTAGAAGGGGCCCGACAAGAGACGTGCCCATGCTGGAAATCGACTTTATGAACAGCGGTGCAATCTCAATCGAGCCATGAACGCCAATGTAGAGAAAACAAAATGGCGACCAACCCCGTTCCAGATCATGTCCCGCCCGAAATGGTGAGGGACTTCAGCCTGTTTACATCGCCAGGGATGCCACCAACACCCAACGGGGATCCACACGCAGCTGTCGCTTGCGTACATGACGGGCCTCCGATCTTTTACTCCCGCTACAACACGCAAGATGGCCGGGGTACCTGGGTCATCACCCGTGCCGCGGACCAGCGGAAGGTGCTGCAGGACGCAGAGACTTTTTCCAGCCATCGCAGCATCTTCTCCTCCATACTGGGTGAAAACTGGCCGACGATCCCGCTTGAGCTCGATCCACCGGCCCATGGCGTCTTTCGCTCACTGCTCAGTCCGCTGCTTTCGCCAAAGCGGGTGAGGGTGTTGGAGCCGGCTGTCCGCGAGCAAGCGATCATGCTGATCGATAGAATTGTCGCATCGGGCACAAGCTGCGACGCAATGAAGGATTTTGCCTTTCCTTTCGCGGTGAGCACCTTTCTTCGCTTTCTGGGGTTGCCCGATGACCGACTCGATACATTCGTCAGCTGGGGGAAAGATCTGCTCCACGGCGACGATAAGGAACGACCTGTGGCTGCCCGGACGATCGTGGCATTCATCGACGAACTTGCAGCCATGCGCCGCCAGGAGGCGGTTGACGATTTCATGACCTTTATCGTGCAGGCACAGGTCGAGGGCCGCCGGCTGACGGACACCCAAGTCCGCGGCATCGGCGTGCTTGTCTTCGTCGCTGGGCTCGACACGGTCGCAGCAGCTATAGGCTTTGACTTGGCGTACCTCGCGCGCAACCTCAAAGATCAGCAATTGCTGCGGAGCGAACCGGACCGCATCCCGCTCGCAACCGAAGAATTGCTGCGGGCCTATCCGCCCATTCAGTTGATCCGCGTGGCTACGAAAGATATCGACTTCGAAGGCGCGCCGATCCGGAAGGGGGACTATGTTTCCTGCGCCACGATGATTGCCAATCGTGACCCGGCGGAATTCGAATGCCCCAACACGATCGATTTGGAGCGCGAGGACAACCGCCACGCAGCGTTTGGCTATGGTCCCCACCGTTGCCTTGGCTCACACCTTGCCCGGCGGGAGATTGTCATTGGCCTGGAGGAGTGGCTGGCGCGCATCCCGGCTTTCAGGATCAAGCAGGGTACGGCACCCATAACCTCTGGCGGCCATGTGTTCGGGATCGAAAATTTGATCCTGGACTGGTCCTAGGCCCGCCCCGAGCCGGGGCACAGACAATGGAGGCAGCGCCATGCGCATCATCGTCCAAAAGGCCAAATGCCAGGGTCACGCGCGATGCGCGGCGCAAGCGCCGGACATCTTCAAGCTTGATGACGAGGGTTACATCCTGCCTGGTGACGTTGAAGTTGCGGAAGGGGAGGAACTGCGTGCATCGCGAGGCGCGCGATCCTGTCCTGAACGTGCGCTGGAACTCACCCGCTGACGCTTTGAATCAGACGTCATTCAACCAAGAGTCTGGCGGGCTTGAATGGGGTCGACCATGTGGCCGCACTGGAAAGGACGGCACGCGACCTCTGTCCCAGCACGGTCCACGTCCAACTCCGCGGGGGCATTCCCGGCGCCGAGGTGTTCCCCATGAGGCGCAAACGGCAGGGCGGGGGTTCGCGAAACACCTCTTCCAATCACAGAATTTGCGACAGAGCCGATGGACCAGACGAAAATTACCGAACTACTCGACCGCGAGGCGATCCGCGACTGCCTCTATCGGTACTGCCGCGGAATAGACCGCGCGGATGAAGCGGCGCTCCGCAGCGCGTATTGGCCCGATGCGCATGACAATCACCGGGCAAATTGCGGCTCGGCAGAGGGCTTCATCCGGTTTGCGCTCGGCGTCTTCAAGAGCGGACCCCGCAACATCCATAAGATCACAAACGTCCTGATCGAATTCATCGGCGGGCAGAGGCCGCGGTCGAGAGCTATTTCACCGCGCTGCAACGCGGACCGGACAACGACGGAGAAGTACGCCAGGCGCTCCTCTGCGGCCGATACTGCGATCTGTTTCACAAGAGGGAGGGGGAGTGGCGGATTGCCGAACGGACAGTGGTCTACGATTGGCTCGAGGAGCAGATCCCACCAGCGGTCATTGAAGCAGAACGGTTCGGCCCGCGACAGCCTATTGGAGCACCGCATCCGCACGATCCGGTTTACACGCTTAAGAAGCGTCGCATTCCTTCTCGCCCTGATGCCTTCAGAGGTTTCGAGTGGGAGGCCGCATCGGCAGTGGGGCCAACAGAGTATAACAATTTTGCAATGCCACAGCGATCCCGGCGAAAGCCTGCCCGGTGAGGATGCGGCCGATAGGAGTGCCCTTTTCTCCCCGCGACGGCGTCACGGTGACAGCGTTCTTCTCTGTCGCCCCGAGCCCGCCGACGACGCTGGTGTGCACGATTTGCGGGACCTCCGCAGAGCCGCTCATCGGGGCAAGCGCCTGTCCTCGGGGGATCCCTCACCAGCTCCGGCTGTCAAATCGAGAGTTGGACCGCTGCCGGAACCCACGAACGCCCATATGGGCCTGCAACTGGCCGTTACTAGAACAACGCACTGGGTCGGCTCGGGGCATCAGGTGCTCGTCTTTGCTGATACGTCTATACAGACCTCACCGGAGTGCAGGCGTCGCCCAGTGCCGCCAGGATAGCAATTGCGTAAAGGCGCCGATGCGGTTTGCCTTCCAAGAAGATCAGTCTCCTGGTCTGCTCCAGCGGTCAACTGGATCCTCGGTACCTCGCAGCTAGACTATTCTGCGACTTCAGCGAAGGGGTACGCGCTATCCAGAAGCGGGCGCATATGTCGTCGGGGACCGAGGATATCCTGGCCGCGGCCGTTCCAGAAGAGGCGCACCAGATCTGATCAAGCAGATCAAGTCCCACCAGTTAAAAGCGAGACGATCGGGTCCGTCGTACTCGCGACGCGGCGGAGTGCTTCATTCCGGACGTCCTTGCGAGCGTCGAAGCAGCCGCAGTTCCCCATTGGACAAGGCCATCTGCAAACGCGATGGTATCGTCCAAAATATTATATTGGCGAACTGAACACCACGTCGCGCATACTTGCAGCTAGCAGGACAAACGCCCATGCGGCCTGTGGAGATATCTTCGAGTGCCTACAATGAGCGAAATACCACACCTTCCTTCGATCTCGATACCACTGGCGTGATCAGGGGGGGCTGCACGTCGGTGGTGAAGAGGACGCGGCGCGTGGTCCTTCGGCTGCAGATAGTCCGCTGAGGCACCGGATAAAAGCTGCTCTGCCTGCCGGGAAGCCCGTATGAGTGGTTCGAGTGATCTTGCAAATGAACGTCCCGAGGACGGGCTTTCAAGCTTTGTCATGAAGGAGGTGCCGTGCACCTGGCCAATGCGATGCGGCAACGGTGAAGCATGTATGTCGCCAGTAAATTCGAGCATCCAAGTCGCTGTCGAATGTACAGTTCGTCGAAATGTGCGATACGTTCGATTTGTGCAAGTAACAATGGAAAAGTGTTGCATAAAAGAAACGTCTAATTATATAAAGCTGGCAAGCTAAACTTTAAACTTGCACAAATGAGCATCGCGGATAGCGTCCCACTGTGAAGCGTGCACTGCGATGTGCGTCTGTTTCGATCGTGGGGGCAAGACGGTCGTCAATTGATGTTCTTCCCTTTTCTATTGAGAGGCAAAAGTTGAAGCCGCAAGACGGCTGCTAGGTTGCGCGCATACGAAAACGCAACACATCGCCGTCCCCCCAACTTCATGTCTTCAACGCTCTTTCGGAGGCTTGCTGAGGGAATGCTATTGGGAAAGCCAGATATGTCCGCGTCGAGTGATCTTGGGGATGAAAAGCGCCAGACCGAGCTTTCAAGCTTTGTCATGAGGGAGGTGCAGCGCATTCTTGCCCAATGCGATGAGGCGAAGCAGGGTGACAAGGCTGCTGTTGCGCCTTCTGGTTCTCCTTCCAACGAATTGACCGTCGTGGCCGCCGAATTTCTTGGTAGGCTCGAGGCCGAAGCAGCGCGACGGCTAAACGCCCAGGCGGGTGAGATCGCTTCGCGACCACGGGCAGCCGATCATCCGCTCGGGCATCCGGTTCTGAAAGATTGCCCGAGAGAAGGCGCGCGCATTGCAGAATGGGCCGGTCCAGTTGCGGGGTCGACGCATCTCGAGAGACGTTTTGGAATACCTCGGTCCACTTTGTATTGGTGGCAGCAACACAATGATGTGGTTGCCTTTCGGAGAGGCTCCCGTAAGCATGTATTTCCCCTAGCTCAGTTCATCGACGGCAGGCCTATGCCCGGAATCAGGCAGGTCCTTTCCTCGATCTCCGATCCCAGACTGGCTTGGCTGTGGCTGATCAGCCCCTCGCCTCTTCTCAAGGGTCGCGTCCCTATCGAATTGCTCAGAGAAGGTATGAACACAGAAGTTGTTACATCCGCCGCCCAGGCTGTTTCTCTGATTGAATCTATCTGACAATTGGCCGGATGCCGATGGCTGTCCGCGCATTATGTAAGTGCGCACAAGCAGATGTACCAATTGTGCGATTTGTGCAAATGTATAGTTGTTCAATTTGTGCAAGTAATACAATAGATTTAGTGGCAATAATGCAACGGATACTTCTATATATGGATAGCAGAGGGAATTTGAACTTGCACTAATTCGCCCAGCGAATAGCGTTCGAGCCGGGAAGGATGCATCGCGATGCGCATCTTTTTCGATCGTGGGGACAGGGAGCGGTTCGTCCATCGACGTCCTCGCCCTTTTCAAATCATTGAATGGAGATCAATTATGAACATCAAGAGCCTTCTTCTCGGCTCAGCTGCGGCTCTGATCGCAGTTTCCGGCGCCCGCGCCGCCGACGCGGTGACCGTCGCCGAGCCGGAACCGGCTGAATACGTCAAGATCTGCGACGTGTACGGCTCGGGCTACTTCTACATCCCCGGCACCGAGACCTGCCTGCGCATCGGCGGCTATGTCCGCTACGACATCGGCGTCGGCGACGTTGGATCCTACGACGGGGCGCGGACCCACGACGTCCAAGACGGCAGCGACCAGGGCACCTGGCGCAAGAACGCCCGCTTTGACCTAAGGACTTGGACCGGCCAGGAAACCGAACTCGGTACTTTGAAGACATACACCGAGACCAAATTCAATTTCGGTAACCGCAACGCCTATTCGGGTCCTGACAGTCCCCAGAACTATGCCTTCAACAAGGGCATCACACTGAACTTCGCCTGGATCCAGCTTGGTGGCCTGCGCGTCGGTAAGGACGAATCGGCCTTCGATACGTTTATCGGCTATGCCGGCAACGTCATCAACGATACGCTCGTTCCCTACGGCGATTTTGACACCAACGTCGTGCAGTACTACTTCGACGCAGGCAATGGCTTCTCCGCCGTGGTATCGCTCGAAGAGGGTTCTGGCGTCGTCGGCACGATCGACAGCTACGTTCCGCATCTTGTCGGCGGCGTGAAGTACACGCAGGGCTGGGGCGCCATCAGCGGCGTCGTGGCTTACGACAGCAACTACGAAGAGGTAGCCGGCAAGGTCCGCTTGGATGTGAACGCCACCAACGAACTGTCGCTGTTCATTATGGCTGGCTATGGGACCGACGACAACCTAACCGATGGGACCTACGCTATTCCTGCCGGCGGTCGCGGCTTCTACAAGCAGTGGGGTGGCAACTGGGCCGTCTGGGGCGGCGGCACCTACAAGTTCAACGAGAAGACCTCTTTCAACCTTCAGGCGGCGTATGACGAGTGGAAGAACCTCGGCATTGCTGCCAATGTCGCCTACGATATCGTTCCTGGTCTGACGATCACGGCCGAAGTCGACTATCTCCACGCTGGCAAGTTCGGGGATGTGGACTTCTCTAACTGGACCAATGCCGACAAGAAGAACAGCGTCGGCGGTCTGCTCCGCTTCCAGCGCTCGTTCTGAGGATTGAAGAGCCCGTTGCCGCGTTCGGAGCGGTAACTGCGAGCCTAATTTGCGGCCGAACCATTGTGGTGAGGCTTGTAGAGGTTTCGGCGAATTGCTTGATCACGGACCTCCAGTCCGAGCATTTCGTCGATGAGAAGGGCGCCCTGTTCCCGGGCGCCCTTTTTGAGGGTTATCATCAGACTCTCTCCCGGGGGAACTGTGGGTAAGAAACAACGCATCGTCCTGCAGGCAGCTGTTTTGGCGTCTGCCTTTGGCTTTTTTTTGCTGATCCTGATCCTGCAGATGGTCAGTTTTTTGGTTGACTAGGCACGCGCAAGCGGGATGAATCGCGCAGAGACACGGGGAAGTTTTTTCGCCAGCGAAACCCCGACGACCTGATGGGGAGTCGCGCCAGCAGGGTGGGCGCCACGTCCAGTGCCACCGACAAGGCCTACGATGCGCAGGACTTTACGAGTTACGCTTGATGAAGGTGACGCCGCACGTGGCGCTGAACACCAACGGGGCGCCGTTCGGCGATCGACGGTCGCACGATGCGGCACAGCGACTATGCGGTCAGCCAGCGCATCCGCAAGCGCATTGAGGAGGCGGTTCGGATGGATCAAGACGGTCGCCGGACAGGCGAAGACGAACATTCGATCAGACATGCCTTGCCCCGGCTTTAATCGCTGTTCCGATGGCCTCCGGCCGGAGCGCAGCGTTCACCTTGCTGTCGCACAGTGAGGATGCAGCTTCAGCATGGCGCTGGCATGCGTGCGCTCAGCAGCTGCAATAGCTCGCTTGCGTTGGAGAATTCATGATGACACCCCCTTTCGTCACTTGTGAGGGCTTCAGACGGATGCGCAATATCTGACCGCTATCGATGGCAGGACCTGGATCGGCTGCGCCCGCTCGGTGAAATCCTCAGCGTCTGCGGCGGCGAGGATACGATTTCGACGGCGAGCTCGATCGCATGATCATGGTTCTCGACCATTGCCGACCTTTGCATTGGCTGCGGAGCCTGGCGCCCGCTTCTGCCCGAAGAACTGCCCGACCCATGTTGCGGCCGCCCGGTCGCTGCATGACTTGATAGGACAAACCAGGAGAACGGCACATGTTTGCCCAACACTATGCCCGGCTCAGCACTGGCCAATGGCCGCAGATCGAGCTGGAGAGGAGGTTCGACCAGCATGTGCTTGCCTGTGTGCTTTCAAGTGCGCTCGAGGAGATCGAGGCCGGCGAGGCGACGGCGACGGAGGCAACCGGCCTTTCGCGCGCCGAGCTGCGCGATGTCCTGGCCCGCAGTTTCCCTGCTATTCCAATCAACGCGTTTGCCTTGGAAGAGGTGAGCGAGCCCGAGCCGGATCTGGAGGAAGAACTTCTGCGTGGGCTGCTGCTGGAGCATGCCCGGCCGGGCGACAAGGCGAGCGCCCGCTTCGCAAAGATCATCGCCCGGCGTGCCATGCGCAATGACCATCTCTGGCAGGACCTCGGCCTTTTTAATCGGACCGAGCTCGGCCGCCTGCTCGCCTCGCATTTTCCGACGCTGGCGGCCGGCAACACCCAAAATATGAAATGGAAGAAGTACTTTTACCGCAAGCTCTGCGAGGCCGAAGGTTTTTCGCTGTGCAGCGCGCCCAGTTGCCGGGAATGCAATGATTTCGAAAGCTGCTTCGGCCCGGAGGAAGGCGAAAGCCGCCTCACACGGATCAAGAACGGCATGGCCTTGGATTAAGAGCCGCTTTCGTCACTCGTACAAGCGCCAGGGCTCGCGCCGCACCATATGTCTCTTGTCGAATGTCGAACTTTCGCCTTCGAGGATTTGAATGCTGTGCCTGCTGTCCGGTTGCGCCTATGCTCGCTTCGGCGGTCGCCGTCATCATGGCGGAGCAGGACCCGACCCGCACCATCGCCGCCGAGCAACTGGTGTTCTCCGTGCCGTTGCTGCTCGCCTGCCTGGCCGGGCTCTATTCGGAGCGGGCCGGCGTCTTCGACACCGGGCTCGAGGGCAAGATGCTGGCCGGCACCTTTGCCGGCGCGTCGGCGGCCGCGGTTACAGGCTCGGCTCGGCTCGGCCTGGGCGCCGCCGTAGCCACCCCCGTGTTTTTCGCGCTGGTGCACGGTTTCGCCTCGATCACCCATCGCGGCGACCAGATCGTCTTCGGCGTCATCAGTTTCATCGCTGCCGCGCTCCACCATCATTCTCGTCCAGGCCTGGTTCCGGCAGGGCGCGCGCCGGCGCTCTCTGAAGACTCGCGATTCGATCGTTGTGCCCAGCGCCGAAGCAGTGCGCAGCGTGCCGGTGCTCGGGCCGGTCTATCCGACCATTCGCTGCTGGTCTATGTTGCGTCCCTGATGGTGCCATCTACCTGGTTGGTGCTGTTTAGCACCCGCTTCGGCCTAGGGCTTCGCGCGGTCGGCGAAAATCCGGCCGCCGTTGATTACTTGGTATTTCGGTGATTTGGCTGCGCTGTCGTGCGGCATCTTCACCGGCGTTCTGACGGGCATGGCCGGCGCGTAGCTGTCGCTCGCCCAGAATGCCGGCTTCGTGAAGGATATGACCGCCAGCAAGGGTTCCATCGCGCTGGCAGCGCTCATCGTCGCCAGATGGAAACCGGTGCCGGCGAGGTTCGCCTGTCTGGCGGCGAAGGTCGCCATGGCCCGGAGGTGAAGCCGGCGAGGCGCTGACGCTGGTCCATGCGAGATCGGAGCCGACACGGAACAGGCTGCCGCGGCGGCGATCCAGTCGGCCTATACGCTCGGCGAAACGAAGCCTGTAACCGCCAAAGTCATCATGCGGAGGATCGCGCCGCGCCGTGCATGCCATTGCATCTCTCGTCCCGCTGCGCTGCTGAGGCCTCTTTTGTCAGGCGGTCTAGGTTTCGCGCTTCGGGCCGAGCAGGAACACTGTCAGGGCGGCGAGGAACGTGGCAACAGCACTGTAGGCAATGGCACTGGCAATCCCGGCATTGTCCACCAATAGTCCGCCGAAAATCGCGCCGGCTGCGATTGCCACTTGGAACGCTACGACCATCAGCACACCGGCGCTTTCGGCCTGCTCGGGAACGGCGCGCCGCACCATCCACGTCTGCAATCCCACTGGCACCGCGCCGAAGGCAAAGCCCCACGCGGCAACCGCAATCGCCGAGCCCGAGGCCGATGCTCCCGCCGTCAGCAGCGAAACAGCGGCTATCGCTATGAGCAGCGGGGCAAGGGCCGCGGCTGCCTTGAGACTGTACTCGGCCAGAAGCCCGCCGGCCAAATTGCCGAAGAATCCGCCGATGCCAAAAGCAAGCAACACAAGCGAGATCGTGTCGACATCCAGCGCGGGAACCTTCTCGAGGAAGGCGCGGATATAGGTGATTCCGGCGAAGTGGCCGGAAGCGACCAGCAGGACGACCAAAAGCGCGACCTTGACCATCGGAATCTTGGCCACATCCAGCAGGCTGCGGAAGCTAGCCACTCCGACCGGAGGCAGCCTCGGAATGGTTATGAGTTGCACCAGCAGTGTAGCGGCGCCGAAGGCTGCGGCGAGCATGAAGGCGCTTCGCCATCCCCAAATATCGCCGACATAAGCGCCGATTGGAGCTGCGCAAACGGTAGCGACGGAAACGCCGGTGAGGATGATCGACATCGCGCGCGGCAGGAGGTGGCTTGGAACGAGCCGCATCGCCAGTGATGCCGACATCGACCAGAAGCCTCCGAGCGCTATGCCGAGCACGACGCGTGCAGTCAGGAGAACCGCCAGCGACCACGCGCCGGCCGCCAGAACGTCCGATAGGATCAGCAGCAGCGTCATCGCCCACATGACGATCCTGCGGTCCAGGCGCTTTGTGATGATAGCCACCGTCGGCGCCGAGATCGCCCCGACGATAGCGGTCGCCGTCATCGCCTGTCCAGCCGCTCCCTCGGTGATGCCGAGGTCATGTGCGAGCGGCGTGAGCAGGCTAACAGGCAGAAACTCTGCGGTCACCAGCCCGAAGGTGCCCAAGGAAAGCGAAATGACCGCACCCCATGCGGGACCAGACGGTGGGACTGGCTTTTCTGGGTCGTGCAGAACAGCGTCCACGACGCCTGCCGCGGATTGGGTCATGAACGAAGTCTCCACTTTGATGCAATGCAACCTGATGTTGGCTGACTTGACCCAAATTTAAAAACACAAGCGCATTTCCCGGCGGCGTTGCACGGAGGAGGGGATGTTCATTGCTTCGCGATATTTTGTGACGGTGCGGCGCGCAACATCGATGCCGGTTTCCTTCAGCCGGGCAGCGATGTCCTCGTCGGAAAGCACGTCACCGTGAGATTCTGCGGCAATCATCGCTTTGATCCGATGGCGGACAGCTTCGGCGGAGTGCGCATCGCCGCCTTGGCAGGACGCGATTGCGACGGTGAAAAAATACTTCAGTTCAAAGACGCCGCGCGGGGTAAGCATGTACTTGTTCGAGGTCACCCGGCTTACCGTCGACTCGTGCACGCCGATCGCGTCAGCGACGGTTCTGAGATTGAGAGGCCGCAGGTGGGCGACGCCATGTTCCAAAAAGGCATCCTGCTGACGCACGATTTCAGCCGCAACCTTAACGATGGTCTTGGCGCGCTGATCGAGGCTGCGGATTAGCCAGTTCGCGTTTTGCAAGCATTCGTCGAGAAATGCTTTATCGTTCGCACTTTGGGCAGTTTGACGCGAGACTTCGGCATAGTAGCTTTGGTTGATCAGCAGCTTTGGCAGCGTGGCGGGATCGAGTTCGATCTGCCACCCCCCTTGCGGTGAGGGCGTGACCCAGATGTCGGGTATAATTGATTCAGACGCACCGGATTGGAATCGGTTCCCAGGCTTGGGATCGAGCGCCCGAATCTCATGCATCATGTCGAGAAGGTCTTCTTCATCGACTCCGCAATGCTGCTTCAGTGCCTCAAAATCGCGCCGCGCAAGCATTTCAAGATGGGCAACCAAAGCTGCCATTGCCGGGTCGAGCCGGTTACGCTGGCGCAACTGGATCTCGAGGCATTCTCTGAGACTTCGCGCAAAAACTCCCGGTGGATCAAATTGCTGCAAGGTTCCGAGAACCCGTTCCACAACAGCCTCACGGACATTCAGGCTCTCAGCCAGCTCCAAAAGGTTTGCCCGAACATAGCCAGTGTCTTCCAGATCGGCGGCAAGCTGGCCAGCGATCAGCCGCTCCTGTGGTGTGAACGCAGTGAGGGCGATCTGACGAGCGACATGGTCGTGCAATGTTTCGGCGAGGGTGGCAAACTCGTCGAGGGAAGGGCCATTGGCCGGCGGGTTGTTGGTCGTGTTGCGAAGTGATTTCCATTGCCCGAGCCGTTCAGGCGACCCTGGCCCGGTCGGTCCTTCAACGGCGTTTGCGCCAGGGCCGATGGGTTGATCCGCTCCCGAAATCGAAACATCGTCAAAAGGCCCGCCATCGTTTGATGCAGATTCCAAAAGCGGGTTCTTCTCGATTTCCCGCTCCACGAACTGATGCAGTTCAGTATGCGCCAGTTGCAGCAGGCGAATCGACTCAATGAGTTGAGGCGATGCGACCATGGATTGCTTCTGGCGCTGAAGCAGGCTTGCTGAGGATTGCATGGTGAGCGCGAAAATCCTGTCGAGGAGCCTCTTGGAGCCGGCAATGGCACCACTGAGACGTATTCTAGGTCATGCGGCGGCTTTCAGCGTTTCGAGAACGTTTTGCGGGGACGAGACGCCATAGGGGTCGGCCTCGCAGTTGTCGGAGAAACCTTCCTCCTCGAACCAGTGCTCCACCACGCCATTGTTGATCAGGGCGGCGTAGCGCCAGGAGCGCATCCCGAAGCCGAGATTGTCCTTGGCGACCAGCATGCCCATTTTGCGTGTGAACTCGCCTGAGCCATCGGGGATGAGCTCGACCTGCTTCAGGCCCAAGGACTTCCCCCACGCATTCATGACGAAGGCGTCGTTGACTGAGAGGCAGTAAATCGCGTCAATTCCCTCCTTCTCAAACTCATCATAGAGCTCTTCGAACTGGGGCAATTGGTAGGTCGAGCAGGTCGGCGTGAAGGCGCCAGGCAGCGAGAACAGGATGACCCGCTTGCCGGCAAAGTAGTCGTCCGATGTCTTTTCTTGCCAGCGATATGGATTTGGCCCCTGGACTGACTTGTCGTGAACACGCGTGAGAAAGGTGACGAAGGGAACTTTCTTTTGAACTGTCATCAAGTTGCTCCTAAAGAAGAAAACTGGCGCTGAATTCTGGCAGAGGCTGGCGCAATACTCGTATGCCCGGCACGGAATGAGGACCTCGCGGCTCGCAACCTCCTTTTTCCCTCCCGACGTATGGGAACGTCTTGGCGGCTGGTCTTGGCCACCCGAACGCAATCGATCTGAGCGAGCTGGACACCGTCGAGCCGCTTGGTTCCCACGGCTATGGCGCCGGAAGCGGGATCGGTCACTCGCGATCGTGCGTTTGGAAAAGGGATAGCGGCCGGAAGTAGCCAATATCGCAAGCATGTGGGGGCCTGAAATGTGACTTCACGCAAGAGACCCGCGTTACTGAGCTGGTTCGGCGTATTGTCGAAGTTTGCCAGTGACACGACCTTGGCTTCGGTGGCTCTTTGATGGGGCTGTTGGGCACTCACATGCTGATCAGAACCGGTAGACGGCAATTGCGCGAGCGCCATGTGTTGGCGTGCCGCCATCGGACCAGCCGTGCGCAAAGCGGCTGCCGAGGAGGGACCTCCGGAGGAGATGATGTACCGATGTTCAGCGGGAACAGGCACCGTCTCCTCAGGCCACGGTCTAGAGCTTCGCGTGTCGGGCATGGCGCAAGTCGCTTTCATCGTGTTTTGATGGGCTCTGACCAGGAGCAGCAAGCGGCGTGCCATTTCAAATAGAGATGCTTTTGGAGCGATCCTTTTTCTTGGGAGGACCGTGTCTTCAAGACCGGGCGCGCCCTATAACCGCCTCGTCAGCACGCTCGACAAGGGTGCTGTATGGTGCGGATATGCGGCGCTTCCGCACCGGCTGGACAAAGACGAACCGAAAGCCGAGCCGATGCCCTACCTCACACCGGCGGGCACTGCAGCGATTTCGTAGCGTCTGCCGCAAACGTGTTCTTGCGTGCGCAGGCTCGGCTTTCGCGAACATGCGCCTGTCGCAGCAACCATGAGCGCGCGCTTCGGCAAGCGCCTGACTCCGTGAGGATCGAATTCCCCAATCGTGTCTATTTGCCACCCTCTTATGTTCGAAACTGGACCAGAATGTCGCAAGCCCGACCGAAAGGTCGCCGAGGCGTACTATCCGACACTGTTCTGTCGCCTTTGTTGGCCCGCGGCACCGGCCTATTTCGCCGAGCTCTTGTCTGGCCTCAGGCTAACCCAATGAAAAGCAATCACAATTTTTTTCTTCTGCTGGGCCGGCCAAATTGGCACGAGTTTTGAAGCTCCTTCGTTGCGGGCCGGGAGCCACCGACCGACCTTCATTTCGTGGATGGCACCGCGATCGATGGAACGAAGAAAGAAAAGCAAAATGTCAAATCCGCATCAGATGCCTTCTATGGGAAGGGGCCTCGGCGAAACCGCCCCCTACCAAACAGGCTCGCCGCCCTTGTCGACCCTTGCGCAGGAAATCTTGATGGCCGGCTGCGACTCAAAGGCCCGCCACACTCGCCTTATCCTGAACTCGAAGGCGCAGGATAACGTTCTGCATCTCGCCGCGCGGTATGCCTAGGCAGTTACACGTTGGCCGACCTTGATAATCCAATCGGGCTACGCTGCGGAGGACGTCGTCTACATGCCTTCCTAAGCCATTCGCTGCCCGCAGCGCCTGCCGGTCACCTCCCGCCCTTCCATCGCTTAGAGATCAAGTGCCACCATGTCCGAACAACCCTTGCCGACGCTGCCGATGTGGCGCGTCGATCACATCGAGCCCTCGCCCGAGATGTTGGCGCAACGCGCCAACGGTCCGATCCACCGCGTGCGCTTCCCGTCCGGGCACGAAGGCTGGTGGGTGACAGGCTACGATGAAGCCAAGGCGGTGCTGTCCGACGCGGCGTTCCGGCCCTCGGGAATGCCGCCGGCGGCATTCACCCCGGATTCGGTGATTCTCGGATCGCCGGGGTGGTTGGTCTCGCACGAGGGGGGCGAGCATGCCCGGTTACGCACGATCGTGGCGCCGGCCTTCAGCAACCGCAGGGTGAAGCTGCTCGCGCAGCAAGTCGAGGTGATCGCCGCGCAGTTGTTCGAGACACTGGCGGCCCAGCCCCAGCCCGCCGACCTGCGGCGCCACCTCTCCTTTCCACTTCCGGCCATGGTCATCAGCGCGCTGATGGGCGTGCTCTACGAGGATCACGCCTTTTTCGCCGGGCTGTCCGACGAGGTGATGACGCACCAGCATGAAAGCGGCCCGCGCAGCGCGTCGCGCTTGGCCTGGGAAGAACTGCGCGCCTACATTCGCGGCAAGATGCGGGACAAGCGCCAGGATCCTGGCGACAACCTGCTGACGGATCTGCTCGCGGCGGTCGACCAGGGCAAGGCGACCGAGGAAGAGGCGATCGGCCTGGCGACGGGCATGCTGGTGGCGGGGCACGAGAGCACCGTCGCGCAGATCGAATTCGGCCTGCTGGCCATGTTCCGCCATCCGCAACAGCGCGAACGCCTGGTCGGCGATCCATCCCTGGTGGACAAGGCGGTGGAGGAAATCCTGCGCATGTACCCGCCGGGCGCGGGCTGGGACGGCATCATGCGCTATCCGAGGACCGACGTGACCATCGCGGGCGTGGATATTCCTGCGGAGAGCAAGGTGCTTGTCGGCCTGCCGGCGACGTCGTTCGATGCGCGCCATTTCGACGACCCGGAAATCTTCGACATCGGACGCGACGAAAACCCGCACCTGGCGTTCTCCCATGGGCCGCACTACTGCATCGGCGCGGCGCTGGCCAGGCTGGAACTCAAGGTGGTGTTCGGTTCGATCTTCCAGCGCTTTCCCTCGCTGCGCCTGGCCGTGGCGCCCGAAGAACTGAAGTTGCGCAAGGAGATCATCACTGGCGGGTTCGAGGAGTTCCCGGTGCTCTGGTGATGCGCGGACGCCGCCGGGAATCGCGATCTTCTCCGCAATTGCCGGCGCGCCTGGCGCGCGCCGGTCAGATCAGCCAGCCAACAGGTAACCAAGATGGACGTGCAAGAAACCACGGCAGCATGCCGGGACGCCTTCGCCGAACTGGCGTCGCCAGCGTGCATTCAGGACCCGTACCCATTCATGCGGTGGTTGCGCGAGCACGATCCGGTACATCGCGCGGCGTCGGGCCTCTTTCTGTTGAGCCGCCACGCCGACATCTACTGGGCGCTCAAGGCCACGGGCGATGCTTTTCGGGGGCCGGCACCAGGCGAACTGGCGCGCTATTTCCCTCGTGCGGCGACCAGCCTGTCGCTAAGTTTGCTGGCGTCCACTTTAGCGATGAAGGAACCTCCAGCGCATACGCGTCTGCGCCGGCTGATCTCGCGCGATTTCACCATCGGCCAGATCGACAAGCTGAGGCCGACCATCGCTCGCATTGTCGCAGCGCGCCTGGACGGCATGGCGCCCGCACTGGAGGGCGGGGAGGCAGTGGACCTGCATCAGGAATTCGCGCTGGCCTTGCCCATGCTGGTTTTCGGCGAACTGTTCGGCATGCCCCCGGACGACATTCTCGGGCTCGTCACCGGCATCAGCGCCATTCTGGAAGGGCTGAGCCCGCACGCCAGCGATCCCCAACTCGCCGCGGGGGACGCGGCCAGCGCTAGGGTGCAGGCCTACTTCGGCGACCTCATACAGCGCAAGCGCACCGATTGCCGCCACGACATCGTGTCAATGCTGGTCGGCGCACACGACGACGATGCCGAGACGCTGTCGGATGCGGAATTGATCAGCATGCTCTGGGGCATGCTGCTGGGCGGCTTCGCCACCACTGCCGCGGCCATAGGCCATGCGGTCCTGGCGATGCTGGCGTATCCCGAACAGCGGCACTGGCTGAAGGGAGATGCCGTGGGGGTGAAGGCATTCGTCGAAGAAGCCCTGCGCTACGACCCGCCCGCCATGTTCAGCTCCATTCCGCGTATCGCCCAGCACGACATCGAACTGGGCGGCGTGGTGATCCCGAAGAACGCGGACGTGCGCGTGCTGATCGCGGCCGGCAATCGCGACCCGGACGCCTTCGCCGATCCCGATCGCTTCGATCCCGTGCGGTTCTACGGCACCAGTCCTGGCATGTCGATCGACGGGAAGATCATGCTGACCTTCGGCCACGGCATCCACTTCTGCCTTGGTGCGCAACTGGCCCGGGTGCAGTTGGCCGAAAGCCTGCCGCGGATCCAGGCGCGGTTCCCCACGCTGGCATTGGCCGAGCGGCCGACCCGGGAGCCCTCCGCGTTCCTTAGGACGTTCCGCGCGCTGCCGGTGCGGCTGCATGGGCAGGAGGGCTGAGATGCGCGTCCTGGTCGATCAGGATCTGTGCGGAACTACCGGGCAGTGCGTGCTGACGCTGCCGGGCACCTTTCGCCAGCGCGAACCGGACGGCGTGGCCGAAGTGTGCGTGGCGACGGTCCCGCAGGCGCTGCACGCCGCCGTGCGGCTTGCGGCCAACCAGTGCCCGGTCGCCGCCATTCGGGTCATCGAAAGCGACGCTGGCCATGACGAGCGCGCCAGCGCCGACCCTGCGCCTTCTCCGGCGGAGGCCGAGCGGCATGCTGCGAAAGACCAATACAATTCAGGAGACACGATGGGACGGTTTGAAGGCAAGGTGGCCGTGGTGACCGGCGCCGGCGCCGGCATCGGCAAGGCATGCGCTCTCGCCATCGCGCGCGGGGGCGGCAGAGTGGTGGTGGCCGACATTGATGGCTCGGCGGCCATCGCCTGCACCGCGCAGATCGCGGCCGAAGCAGGCCACGCGCTGCCCATAGCCATGGATATCGCCGATGCGCAGGCGGTGGCAGCGCTGTTCGAGACGGCGGAGCGGCACTTCGGTGGGGTCGACCTGCTGGTGAACAATGCGAGCGCCATGCATCTGACCCCGCGCGACCGCGCGATCCTCGACCTGGACCTGGCAGTCTGGGACCAGACCATGGCGACCAATCTGCGCGGCACGCTGCTCTGCTGCCGGCAGGCCATCCCACGGATGATCGCCCGCGGCGGTGGCGCGATCGTCAACATGTCGTCGTGCCAGGGGCTCAGCGGGGACACCGCGCAGACGTCCTACGCCGCGTCGAAGGCGGCGATGAACATGCTCTCGGCTTCGCTCGCCACCCAATACGGTCATGCGCAGATCCGCTGCAACGCCGTTGCGCCGGGTCTCGTCATGACCGAGCGTCTCCTCGCCAAGCTGGACGAGTGCATGCAACGGCATCTGCGCCGTCACCAGCTCCTGCAGCGCGTCGGCCGCCCCGAGGACGTGGCCGCGCTGGTGGCGTTCCTGCTCTCCGACGATGCTGCGTTCATCACCGGTCAGGTCGTGTGCATCGATGGCGGCATGCTGGCGCATGTGCCGACATACGCCGACGGTGGCAACAGCTGCGCCGCGCGCCCTGCCGGCCACACCGAATCGGCGGCGGCGGCGCGCTGCTGATGGACATGCTGCTCAACCCGCTCAACCGTCGGCACCGGCTGCGATGCGACATCCCGGTCATGCCTGGCGCTTTCCCCCTGGTCGGGCATCTTCCCGCCATTGTCTGCGACCTGCCGCGCCTGCTGCAGCGCGCAGAACGGACGCTGGGCAGCCACTTCTGGCTGGATTTCGGCCCTGCCGGACACCTGATGACCTGCGTGGATCCGGAAGCGTTCGCACTGCTCCGGCACAAGGACGTGTCCTCGGCGCTGATCGAAGAGATCGCGCCCGAATTGCTTGGCGGAACGTTGGTTGCCCAGGACGGCGGCGTGCACCGGCAGGCGCGCGATGCGATCAAGGCGGCGTTCCTGCCCAAGGGGCTGACCCAGGCCGGCATCGGCGACCTGTTCGCGCCCGTCATCTGGGCGCGGGTGCAGGCGTGGCGCGACCGCGGCGACGTAACCATCCTGCGCGAAACCGGCGACCTGATGCTCAAGCTCATCTTCAGCCTCATGGGAATCCCCGCGCAGGACCTGCCGGGGTGGCATCGCAAGTACCGGCAATTGCTGCAGTTGATCGTCGCGCCCCCGGTTGACCTGCCCGGACTGCCCTTGCGGCGCGGCCGCGCCGCCCGCGACTGGATCGACGCGCAGTTGCGCCAGTTCGTTCGCGACGCGCGCGCGCATGCTGCGCGCACCGGGTTGATCAACGACATGGTGAGCGTCTTCGACCGCAGCGACGATGGGCTCTCCGATGACGTTCTGGTCGCCAATATCCGCTTGCTGCTGCTTGCCGGTCACGACACCACTGCCTCGACGATGGCCTGGATGGTGATCGAGCTGGCGCGGCAGCCTGTGCTGTGGGACGCCCTGGTCGAGGAGGCGCAACGCGTGGGCGCGGTGCCGACCCGGCACGCGGACCTGGCGCAGTGTCCGGTCGCCGAGGCGCTGTTTCGCGAGACGCTGCGCCTGCATCCGGCGACCACGCTCCTGCCGCGTCGCGCCCTGCAGGAATTGCAACTCGGCCAACGGCGCATTCCCGCGGGCACCCATTTGTGCATCCCGCTGCTGCATTTCTCGACCTCGGCGCTGCTGCACGAGGCGCCTGATCAGTTCCGCCTGGCGCGGTGGCTGCAACGCACGGAGCCGATCCGGCCGGTGGACATGCTGCAGTTCGGTACCGGCCCACACGTCTGCATCGGCTACCACCTGGTATGGCTGGAAATGGTGCAGTTCTGCATCGCCTTGGCGCTGACCATGCACAAGGCCGGGGTGCGGCCGCGGTTGCTGAGCGGGGTCGAAAAAGGCCGGCGCTATTACCCGACCGCACATCCGTGCATGGCAATCCGCATAGGCTTCTCATGAGCTGGCATCGCATGTCCCGTGTGGCGAGGCAGCGGCGCCGGCGAGGCGCGGCATTGCCGCACTCAGCGCACGCGCTCGGTGCGACGCCGGCAACACCGCGGCGGCTTGGCGCTCGCCGTGGCCATCTCGTGTCAGGTACAAGGACATGAAAAACATGCAGACCGGTTCCACGCTACACGACGACCGAACTGGCGTTTCTGCGCTCGGCGGATTGGGCGCGCAGGCGCGCGGCGCATCCGGCAGGCTGCTGCCGGAGATCTGGATGCAGGACGGCGCAAAGCGGGTCGAACAGGCGCTGGCGCGTCTTCTCTGCGCCGAAGACGACGGTGAGACCGAGCTGATGTCGGCGATGCGCTACGCCACCTTGCATGGCGGGAAGCGCACCCGCGCCTTGCTCTGTCTGGCTGCCGGCGCACTGGCCGACACGCCGACGCACATGCTCGACGACGTCGGCGCCGCCATCGAGATGATGCACGCCTGTACCCTGGTCCACGACGACCTGCCCGCCATGGACGACGACGTGCTTCGCCGCGGCCTTCCGACCGTGCACGTCAAGTTCGGCGAAGCCACTGCGATCCTGGTCGGCGATGCGCTGCAGGCGCACGCCTTCCTGACCCTGGCGAGCCTGGATGCGCCGGGCGACAACCGTATCGCGCTCGTGCGCGAACTGGCGCAGGCGGTGTCCGCCGAGGGTGCCGCAGGCGGGCAGGCCATGGATCTGTCGCTGGTCGGAAAGCACGCCGAGCTGGACAGGATCGTGGCGATGCACCGGAAGAAGAGCGGAGCGCTAGTGCGAGCGTCCGTTCGCATGGGCGCGCTATACTCCATCGCGGACGATGCCGCGCACGCTGCGCTGTACTGTGCGCTCGATCGCTACACCGCCTGTTTCGGCCTGGCGTTGCAGGTGATCGACGACATTCTCGACGCGACAGCGGATACCGCGACGCTGGGCAAGACCCCCGGCAAGGACGCGGCGGCGCGGAAGCCGACCTGCGCGTCGATCATGGGGCTGCAGACAGCGCGCCAGTTCGCGCTGGATTTGTTGCGCGACGCCGGGGAAGCCATCGCCCCGCTGGGGCCGCGTGCGGAACGGTTGGCGCAGATGCTGCAGCGGGTCAACGCGTATCTGTTCAAGCACGCGCCATGCGCATGAGCGCGCCCGTCCGCATGGAGTCGCCCCTGTGCCGCTGCGATCGGCCGGCGGCAGCGGTGCATGCTGCACTGTGTCCGAGTCCGCGGCGACGTGCGCGGCGTCTGTCCGATCCTGGTTCTCGTCAACCGTCTGCAGAAGGAACATCCCGCGTGAACGCGCTGTCCGAACAGATCCTTTCCGAATTGCGCCACCTGCTGAGCGAGATGAGCGACGGCGGCAGCGTCGGTCCGTCCGTCTACGACACGGCGCGAGCTCTGCAGTTCCATGGCAACGTCACCGGTCGGCAGGACGCATACGCGTGGCTCATCGCGCAGCAACAGGCCGATGGCGGATGGGGAAGCGCGGACTTCCCGCTGTTCCGCCATGCGCCCACGTGGGCGGCGTTGCTGGCATTGCAGCGTGCCGATCCTCTTCCCGGCGCTGCCGACGCAGTCCAGGCTGCAACCCGGTTCCTCGAGCGCCAGCCCGATCCCTACGCGCATGCGGTGCCGGAAGACGCGCCGATCGGCGCGGAGCTGATCCTGCCGCAGTTGTGCGGCGAGGCCGCATCCTTGCTGGGCGGCGTGGCGTTTCCGCGCCACCCGGCGCTGTTGCCGCTGCAGCAAGCGTGCCTGGTCAAGCTGGGGGCGGTGGCGACCTTGCCGAGCGGCCATCCGTTGCTGCACTCCTGGGAAGCCTGGGGGACGTCGCCGACCACCGCATGCCCGGATGACGACGGCAGCATCGGCATCAGTCCGGCGGCCACTGCCGCGTGGCGTGCGCACGCCGTGACACAGGGGAGCACGCCGCAGGTAGGGCGCGCCGACGCGTATCTGCAGGCGGCATCGCGGGCGACGCGCAGCGGCATCGAAGGTGTCGTTCCCAACGTCTGGCCGATCAATGTGTTCGAGCCATGCTGGTCGCTGTACACCCTGCATCTGGCCGGGCTTTTCGCCCATCCCGCGCTCGCCGAGGCGGTGCAAGTGATCGTAGCGCAGCTCGACGCCCGCCTGGGCGTGCGCGGTCTGGGCCCGGCCTTGCACTTCGCGGCCGATGGGGACGATACCGCCGTTGCGATGTGCGTCCTGCGCCTTGCAGGCCGCGACCCGGCGGTCGATGCGTTGCGCCATTTCGAAATCGGCGAGTTGTTCGTCACCTTCCCCGGCGAGCGCAATGCCTCGGTGTCGACCAACATCCATGCCCTGCATGCGTTGCGACTGTTGGGAAAGCCCGCCGCCGGCACCAGCGCCTACGTAGAGGCCAATCGCAACCCGCACGGTCTATGGGACAACGAAAAATGGCACGTTTCGTGGCTGTATCCCACCGCGCATGCGGTCGCTGCGCTGGCGCAAGGCAAGCCCCAGTGGCGCGACGAGCGCGCGCTGGCGGCGCTGCTGCAGGCGCAGCGCGACGACGGGGGCTGGGGCGCCGGTCGCGCGTCCACATTCGAGGAAACCGCCTATGCGCTGTTCGCGTTGCACGTGTTGGACGGGAGCGAAGAGCCGACAGGGCGCCGGCGCATCGCGCAGGCGGTGGCGCGTGCGCTGGAGTGGATGCTCGCCCGCCATGCGGCGCATGCATTGCCGCAAACGCCGCTGTGGATCGGCAAGGAACTGTATTGCCCCACCCGAGTGGTGCGCGTGGCCGAACTCGCCGGCTTGTGGCTGGCGCTTCGTTGGGGGCGGCGCGTCCTGGCTGAGGGAGCAGGAGCGGCGCCATGATCCAGAACGAACGCGCGCTGCAGCAGGTGCTGGAGTGGGGGCGTTCCCTGACCGGGTTCGCCGACGAGCATGCCATGGAAGCGGTTAGGGGCGGCCAGTACATCCTGCAGCGCATCCACCCGAGCCTGCGCGACACCAGCGCCTGCACCGGCCGCGATCCGCAGGACGAAACGCTGATCGTGGCGTTCTATCGCGAACTGGCGCTGCTGTTCTGGCTCGACGATTGCAACGACCTTAACCTGATCGCGCCGGAGCAGCTCGCCGCGGTGGAGCAGGCGCTCGGGCAGGGCGTGCCGTGCGCGCTCCCCGGATTCGAGGGCTGTGCTGTGCTGCGCGCTTCGCTGGCCGCGCTCGCCTACGATCGTCGCGACTATGCTCAGCTTCTCGACGATACCCGGTGCTACTGCGCGGCGCTGCGCGCCGGACGCGCGCAGGCGGCAGGGGCGGAACGCTGGTGCTACGCCGAGTACCTGCACAACGGCATCGATTCGATCGCCTACACGAACGTGTTCTGTTGCCTGTCGTTGCTGTGGGGACTGGACATGGCGACCTTGCGCGCGCGTCCGGCGTTCCGCCAGGTCCTGCGGCTCATCTCCGCGATAGGGCGCCTGCAGAACGATCTGCATGGACGGGACAAGGACAGGTCGGCCGGCGAGGCCGACAACGCGGCGATCGTGCTGCTGCAGCGCTATCCGGCTATGCCAGTGGTGGAGTTCCTCAACGACGAGCTGGCCGGCCATACGCGCATGCTGCACCGGGTGATGGCGGAAGAACGCTTTCCCGCGCCGTGGGGACCGTTGATCGAGGCCATGGCGGCCATCCGCGCGCAGTACTACCAGACCTCAACCAGCCGCTACCGCAGCGACGCTGCGGGGGGAGGCCAGCGTGCGCCGGCCTGAACGCGCGGGAGGCGGCGGCGTGCGCGCGCTGCCGTCGGTCCGATCCGACGCAACGCCGTCGCCCGATGCGACGGATGGAGCGAGCATGAGCGACACCAACCTGAGCCGGCGCAAGAACGACCACCTGGACATCGTGCTGGATCGGCGAACGGCGCTGGCCAAGGCCGCCGCCGGCTGGGAGTACATCCGTTTCGAACACTGCGCATTGCCCGAGTTGGACCTGACGCAGATCGACCTGCGCGCCTCGCTGCTGGGCAAGACCATGCGCGCGCCGCTGCTGATCAGCTCCATGACCGGCGGCATGCCGCGCGCCGAGGCCATCAACCGGCATCTGAGCGAGGCAGCGCAAGCCTTGGGGATCGCCATGTGCGTCGGTTCGCAGCGCGTGAGCCTGCAATCCCGGAACTCCCAGGGGCTGACGCGCGCGCTGCGCCGCCTGGCCCCAGACATTCCCTTGCTGGCCAATGTCGGCGCCGCGCAACTGCGCGAGGCCGACGGCATGGACTTGGCGCGCCGGGCGGTGGATGCGCTGGAAGCCGATGGACTCATCGTCCATCTCAATCCGCTGCAGGAAGCGGTACAGCCGGAGGGCGACCGCGACTGGCGCGGCGTCCTGGCGCAGATCGCTCGCGCCGCGCGCAGCGTGGGCGTGCCGATCGTAGCCAAGGAAGTGGGGTCGGGCCTGTCCGCCTCGGTGGCCTGTGCGCTAGTCGAGGCGGGCGTGGCGGTGATCGATGTTGCCGGCGCCGGCGGCACCAGTTGGGCCGCGGTGGAGGGCGAGCGCGCCCGCGATTCCGGCGACCGTGAAGTGGCGATGGCGTTCGCCGATTGGGGGATTCCGACCCCCGCCAGCGTGCAGGCGGTACGCCGGGCGCTGCCAGCGGTGAAGCTGATCGCGTCGGGCGGGATCCGCGACGGCGTCGACGTGGCCAAGGCCATCCGCCTGGGCGCGGACATCGCCGGGCAGGCGGCCGGCGTGCTGCGCGCGGCTACGGTATCCACCGAGGCGGTTGTCGCGCATTTCGAGATCGTCATCCGCCAGTTGGCCGTCGCCTGCTTCTGCACCGGCTCGGCTGATCTGGCGGCGTTGCGTCAGGCGCGCTTGTTGCCCTCGGCACATCTGCCCGCCGGTTGATGCCGGCATCGCCCGCACGTGGCGGCGGGCGGCTCGTCTTACTGAGTCAGAAAGTCGCGGATGCGGGGGGATTCGCGCTGGTCGGGGATTTGTGAGGGTGCTGCTTCGTGATCAGGAAATCGCCCCGCCATGCCCGACCGGACAGCCGAGAGTGAAGCCGCATTCGACGCCTATGTCGACGCCTATGTCGACGCCTATGTCGACGCCTTGATCGGGGTGATCGGTCACGCCGACCGAGCTGAGCCCCTGAAGGGGTCGGAACAAGGTGCGCCGGGAGGCCGGCAAGGATTAAGTGGTGCAAATCCATTGCAATGAAGGAGTTACCGATCCACATTGATCGCGAGTCATGCGCGGTCGCTCGTGAGGAGACCGCTGACTTATCTGGGGTCAAACACGGCTTGTTATTGCTCGAGCAGTCCATCAGCGTCGTTTTGAGACAAAGCGATGGCGGTGGAATGGACGGTTACGATCGAGGGCCGGAACGAATTTGGCGACACATGCCGGAAGGAGGTCCGCATAGACAAGAGCTGGGAGAGCCTGTTCCACGGGCGACATCGGCTTGTCGATCGGCGATAGCAAGAACATCATGGCAGCTGCAGAACGCGGTCGTGAATTCTGGGGCGGAGACGTATGCCCTTCTTCGCCGGGTTTGCCCGGATTGCCATACGTTCCGACCGGTAGGACTACACGACACGCCGGATCCGAACCGCCTTCGGCACCGTTGAGGTTCGCAATGCCAGTTGGATGCTGTGCAGGGAAATGCCATCCGGGGATGGTCGGTACCTTAGCGCCGCTCAAGGAAATTTGTCCCGATCGAGCGACCACCGGAGCTGATGGAACTGACGGCACGGCTAGGAAGCATGCTCCCCTACCGGCAGGCGGCGAAGGTGCTGGCCGATTTCCTGCCCACTGGACCGACTGAGACGCATGCGACCGTGCGCAAGCGCACCCCGGGTGCCTTGACCGGCAGGTTGCCAATGCTGACGACAGCCACTTGGCTGTCTACGGCATGGGTCACCGGGCCCGCTCATGCCGTTCTACTGATGTTTCAATTGGTGCTATCCTACGGTGATGCTGGAACATCCACCGATCAAGTCTAGTTATGGAAAACCAAACTCCTTTGAGGCAAGCGCATAGGTGCGCAAGGGCGCTTCCCTATCAGCGTGGACCTTGCCGCGGCGCATCGCAGTGCTAGTTGACACCTCTGCAATCCCAATCGAGTTCAGCCAGTCTGCCAACCCGGACTGCTGACGGAGGGATACGCGCATTAACGCGCCGACACGTTGTGAAAACAAAAAGGACAACAGGCGCCTTGCTTCGTCGGTGCTCCCTGCGACGATCGGCCCGGCGACTTCGTCACGCCCGTACCGCATCACTGCAGCATAGCCCACCACTTTCCCCGCATTCCGGATGACGGCAAACACCCCCTTTTTCCAAAGTGTGGATATGAGTGCCCGGCGATCTATCCCCGTTGCACTTCGGTCGATTTCGGAAATCTGATCAAAATCATCTCGGGTTGCCCATTCGGCGCCATCCGGGGCGTCCACGCATCCAACTACCCCTCGATGAGTAGGTGCAGCTTCCACCCGGTCAAATCCGAGCTTGCGGTAGAGGGGCTTCCCATCGGACGATGCTATGAGGCGGCATTCACGTTTGCCCGCTTTTTCTAGGGCGAGTTTCATGAGTTGACCGCCGATCCCCTGGCGGCGCATCTCCTCGTTGACAACCAGAAGGCCGATGGTCGCGACCTCCCCAAAGAACGTCATGCACATCGATCCGACGAGATGATTGTTCACAATAGCTACATAGCCACAGCCCAAACCCAGAAGCATCGACCAATCATCCTTGCGGTAGGTCCATCCGGCCTGAGCCGTGAGCTTCAGCGTCTCGTCGAGGTGTTCGGTTCGGAACTCGGCAAACTCGATCTCGGTGCTCTGCATAGTGTATTCCTCTTTCCAGGTAAGGCTTAACCAGCGCCACGACGGCGATGCCACTTGGAGCGTGGAGCTAACTCATTTCGCAGAAGACCGAGCGTCGAGGGTACCGATCACTGCGACCGGCTCGTCATCAAGCGGGGACAAGCAAGGCTTGAGGTGTGGAAGTCGAAGCAGTCGACTTTTCTTATCCGTGGTTGCTCATACCAAGCTGCACCGATATTGACCGAAAGCGCCCGGCCCTTCGGGTGGCCGTCTGTCGGCCGCCGGCCGCGTCGCGATCGTCGACCGAGGCATAAGCATCGCTCTGTGGTGTGCTCCTTACCGGACACCCGCAGCCGGTCCCACGCATTCGGTCAATATCGGCGCAGGTCGGTATCAGACCTATACGGTGAACGTACCACTATCAGCGATCGGAGGTGAAAAAATTCTGTGAATTTCATTTAAGGGTTTGTTACAACGGCTGAGGCACGGCGCAAGTAGGCTGGCCAGCTGCGCGGTTGTCCTATCGGAGAAGCGGCTGTCATTGATATTTTCGGAAGGCGCTTTTCAAAGGCAGCGCCGCACAACGTTCTCCAGCAGTTTTGAGATGTTGTTGTTGAAGTCGTTCATCGGGAGGCTCCCGCAAAACAGGATCGAACCTGCAGAGAAGACAAAATTCCCCTGTGCTTTCGGGACGTAGGAGAGATCCGCCCTGATCTGCGCCACCTGCCAGGCCGGCATGTTCACTTCCGCTCCCCAGTTTAATCTTTCCGGAACCACGTAGTAATCGCCAAGAAACTTCTCGGAACTCGCAAGGACAACCGCTTCGGGCGGCGTGCCTAACGACGCATCGACAATATCGACTTCGAACCCAGCAGCGCCGCCGCCGGAAAATCCAAAATCGCCAATGATCTCGTCATCGATCCCGTCAAACAGCCATGCAAAACTCGGATCATAAGAGGCTTTGGTGCGGCGATAATAGGAGCCAGTGAAAGGGCCGTGAGCAGACATGCCGACGCCGACGAGCCGCTGTGGAGGTCTATCATTTTTGAGCCAGAGACCACCATATCGGCCATCAAAAGCGTGAAAGCACTCTCCGGGTTCTGCCTCCCACTCCCTGGCCCCCGTCTCGCCGCGTCGAATCTCTATCGCGCCGGGAAAGGCCTCGCTAGTGGCTATCCTCCAGTAGAAACCGTTGCCCCCAAGATAACCCAAGCTGCCGCCGGCTTCCACAAAGCTTCCGATCGCGTCTAGGGTGCGAGCCGTGTGGTACTCCGGGTGGGTCACAGTGAGCACTAGCGCGTAGTCTTCAAGTGCGCTGCTACCCTCCGCTTCGAGGTCATGATCAGTGACAACATCAAAAACAATGTCTTTCGCCGCACACCACGCAACTAGATGCATATCGGCGGGGAAGATGCGCAAACCCGAGCCACGAGCGTCAGGGTAAGCGAAGTAACCGGGCCGCATGCTAAGCTGTGGCCGCAACAGAGAGCTGAACTGGATTCCGCCGCCGTCAGGGTGGTAATCATAGAGCGAACGCCCAAACTCCGGATGCTCCTCGGGATGGTGCGGATAAGCACGCCAGGCGTCGCGCCTTTCGACGTAGGCGTCGTCGAAGTTGCCGCGGGGATGATTCGCGTAGGCAAGATAAGTGAATGTCGAGAAAAGTACTGCAACCTTGGCCTTTGTGGCATCCCTGGCTGGGCGGACAAAGAAGGGGATGATGTCCTCAGCGTTCTCGCATCTCAAACGGATACCATACACCCCGCTCGGAAGGTCGTGGGGAATATCAAAGCAGAAATCAGTTTCCCAGCCGCAGTCATAAAGGTCGTCCTCGTGGAAATGGACGGCTGCATATTCATCAAGCGCGTGCTTCCAGCACATTTCCTCGCCGGACCAACGCGAACCACGCACGGCGCGTGCCGGCAGATTATGCAACGTTCCGTCGAGCCGCAACGGGCCTGTGTCGCGGAGGTGCGATGTCGGAATGTCGATGCCGAAATCCCAGAACGCGAGTATGTCCTCTACCGGTACAGGACCGTCCAAAAGGCGATCGACAACCTGCCCGCGCAACAACATGGGGGCTTCAAGCCGCCCGTTGAAAAACGAAGTGAACGATAATGGGTCTCCAGGCTGCGGCGTAGCCGCCAGCACTAGGTATGTAAATCCGGCCTGCATTCTCAGCGGCCGCGTCCTAATCTCGAAGGACCGTAATCCAGTCTCGACAGAATATCCGACCAGATGCAGAGCGTGTTCTGCAATCGCGAAGCGCAACTCATACCACCGACCGATTTCCAGCGCGAAGGAGATGGCGCTCGTCTCGCCAAACGCCTCCAGCTTTAGGCCGCTGGTCTGAATGCTAATCGAGACTGCGCCACCCGATAGGCCAATAAAAGAGAACAAAACCTGGGGTGACACGCGTAGGAGACGCGGTTGAAACCTGACAGAAAACGTAGCATCCGCGGTAATATCCGCACCGCCGAGGGGAATGATGCCGTAGGACCCCGGACGCGATGGCTTCGCGACTGATCGGTAGGTGCCTTCGAAGACCGCCGGGACCGGGCGAACATCCACTCCTGGTCCGTCCGGATTGGGGTCCGCTGAGAAGATGCGAACGAGATCAGCAGTGTAGTCGCTGCAAAAGTCGCTGGATACTTTCACTTCGATGTTTTCGCCAGCATGGGCCGAAAGCCGGTTGGTATAGCCGATCAGCATGCGCCTATTCTCCTTCGCGATCCAGGTTCACTCGGTGTTAAGGTCGACTCGGCGGCAAGAGCGAGCGGGTCAACTCCGTGTAGGCACATGTGCGGTTCCGGATGTTCACGTGAACCCCGTGAACCCTAGCAAGTGATAAACGGTTATTCATTCGAAGTGTCGTCCGCTACACAGGAAGCTGAGCACCCAGTCGCCGGTCCTTTGCGCGAGCGTTGTGCGGCGACGCGCTACCTGGTTAACTCACAGCAGCCGTGTCATGCCGCACGTCGGGCGTTTGCGCCCCGCCGAGTGCTCGCCTTATCTTGTGAGCGACGGCTAAGCCGCTCTCGATGGCGCCCTCAACGTACCCGTACCAGCCGCTCGCATAGTCCGCTCCCGCGAGGTATACGCCCCCTTCGGGTCTGACGAGCTCGCGGTGGTACTTAACCAACTGACCGGGACGTGCGATCGCCCAAGTCTGGCGCGAGAATGGGTCCGCGGTCCAATTGTGCCCCAGGGTCCCCGCGACGATGGCGTCCGGCAGCCATTGGCGCACGGCGGTCTGGACCTGACCTAAATCAGCCATATCTAACCGCTCAGCATCCGGCCCGAGAACTTGCGCGATCATGCCGCCGTCGATCTTCGCGCGGGTTTCCATCCAGGTCAGTGGGTGTTCGGACGAGGCCAACGCCATAAATGGCTTGTATTCGCCCAGCAGGTGTACAAAGAACATGATTCCCTGCGTTGCCTGGCGTTCGTCCATCATCGCACGCTTACCTTCGCTAAGGGACGGAACGAAGTCGATCCCTGCTAGGGCGTTCACAGGTACGGTAACCACGGCGCTTTTGGCGGACCATGTTGCACCGTCGCTAGTGTGGACCCGAACGCCCCCATCGATCTGTTCGACGCGTACCACAGCAGTTTGCAATAGAACTTCGGCACTCGCATCAGCCAGTATCGCCCCGACTACCGCCTGAAAACCGCCTCTAACGCGAAAGCGAATAATGTCACCTGTGCTGTAGCCACGGCCGGTTGCTAATCGGCGAAGGCATTGAGAATAAGCGCCATTTTCGGTGGGGGCACTAAAGGCACCAGTCAAGGCGGCGTCAAGGATATCACGCTCATCCTTTAGCATCCCAAGCTGGGTCAGTCCTTCCGCCATAGTTAAATGGTCGACAAGCTCAAGTTCCGATTCGCGAAAGAACGGCTCGTATGGCCGCTCAAAAACATTGTCGGCGACGGGGACGATGCGCTTGAAGCCTTTACCGATCCGTTCACCCATCTCCTCGGGCGACATCTCCTCAAGCTGATCGCCGTTCAAATACAGCGACGTGGCAAAATCGTGAGACTCGTCGTGCAGATCGTAGATTTCGAAACCATATCGGGTCAACTCCGCCCAGATATGCGGCTGGGACCAGTGAACCAGTTGTCCGCCGACTTCGAAGGTGCGCCCCCAGGCTTGGCGTGACCACACTCTTCCGCCCACCCGGTCACGGCCCTCGAGAACCACGACGTTTAGCCCGCTGTTGCTGAGTTCGCGCGCCGCCACCGCGCCGGCGAATCCGGCCCCTACAACCAACACGTCACAGTTTTTCGGCGTCATCGTTTGTCCTCCGCTCGAACAGTCTGCCGCTGCAATCTAGCTTGCAACGGAGCGCTTGGTTATTTGAATACAATGCGAGGATGGCTCAAATGCTGAAAGTTCAGCCTTGATAACGCATAAAACGAGCGTATTTCGGTTCATTTGCAGAGTTTGCAGTTAATGCGGCGATGCCATGGGTCAGGCACTGCTCTATGAGGCGGCCAACGTGATGGTGACGCGCTGCCGCGCAGACAACTGGCTCAAGACTTGGGCGCTTGGCATCGCTCGCTGCGGTGGCGCACGAAAGGCAAGGTCGCCTTCGCGCGGCGGCTCGCCGTCGTGTTTCACCGCATGTGGATCGAACGAACAGACTTCTCGATGAAAAAAGGCCGACCACCATTACCGCCTGATCGGAATATCCCCAATCACCAACGAACCGGAATGTGGCGCCATAGCGGTGACCACGACAGAAGCGTGAAACCCGAAGGCGACGAGGCCATCGATGCCGAGCGGCAGACCGTTGACCGATTATAGAAGGTATCCAGTTGGCTACTCGATTGTCGCACTCCGGGCAAAATTGTCGCACTCCGGGCAAAATTGTGCCGCCCCGAACAGACGGAATCGGACGCGAACACTCAACGTATTGAACCAAAATCGCTTTTCAAGTTGGCATAGCCCTCGCGTCCGCAATGATGATCTCGCTTGAGCTGACCACCGTCTAATATCTGAACACAGCAATGGAAAATGTCATATGCCCCTCCCCTATGATGACGCGTCGAGCTATGAAAAATACACCAACCTGGTGGGTAAAGTCGCTGAGGCAGAGGAAACCGCCGCCTTTCTTGAACGATTTTCCAGCGGAAGGAGTGCTCTCGAACTTGGTATTGGCAACGGGCGCGTGGCGATACCGCTGAGTGAGCGGGGCGTCCAGGTCGAAGGTATCGACCAATCGGACGGCATGTTGAAGCTTCTCGCCGAGAGTACTAATCTGATCAAGGCTTGGAAGGGGAACATCGCCGATTTCAGCTCAGAGCAACGCTACCATCTTATCTATTGCGTTTTTGACACGTTCATGCAGCTCTCCAGACGCGAAGAGCAAATAGCTTGCCTCAGATCTGCCGCCGACGCGCTAGATGAGGATGGGGTTGTGGTTCTAGAAGTGCGTGTGCCAGCATTGGAAGGTTTCGTTGGCGGCCAGAAAACTACTACTGTGTTCGTGGATCACGAGAATACATTCGTCAATACGCAAATACACGATCCGCTTAACCAGAACTTGGTTCAAACCTTCCTCTGGTTTTCTGGTACATCGGTGACACGTTTTCCAGAACGCGTTCGTTACGTTTATCATCAGGAGCTCGACACCATGGCCGAATGCGTCGGGCTGGAGCTCGCGGAGCGTTGGGGAGATTGGACGAGAGGTGCGTTCACCGACGACTCCAAACGTCATGTCTCGGTTTACCGCCGAACCAGACTGTAGTTCGTGACCGCACGGGCTGGACTGCCTACCGCCTGGTCAGCCCAATTCGAGCGGAGTTTTCGTAAGGCCCTTCATCTGGCTGTCGACCTTTGCCCGTGCTTCGACATGCCAACAACCGGTTGTGAGCGTCCGACGCTCAGCCTGCAACTCGTGCCAGCGCTCGATAAAGCGATCGGCCCTGACGTAGGGGTCGGCAACCGCCGCCCGCTCCCGGTCCATGCCGGCGACGAACTCGCCGACACGCTCGCGGCCGGAAAGCTCGCTCATCGCCGTTGCCGTCTTCGGATCGTATTGCAACGCCGATTTCATCAGCTCATACGATCCCGGCCGCGCCTGATCGAGGCGCTCGGCTGACGTACGCAGTTCCTGCTTCTGCGTTTCGAGAACGGGCAGGTCCTCCCGAAGCTGCTTGTCGGCGGCGCTGAATGCCCGCGCACAATGGTCGACAGCCTGCTCAAAGCCCGTTAGAGGCCGCATCCGCTCCGAAAGCCGGTCCTGTGCCGGCGTCGTAGAACTGGCCCCCCATTTCAATTTCTTGACCGCAAAGGGATCGACGGCCCGATCATGGCATAGCCGGCGACGAGCAGGACCATGCCCCTGATGAGGCCGATCCCGCCGGCAATCCACATTCGGAAATCCTGATCCTTCCGGAGAAAGGCGCTTCGGTTATGGGCGGCGAGAACGGCGCTGATGCGCTCGAGGTCGGACGCCTGCCGCTCGCGCTGCTGAACAGGTGCGAACCAGCCCGTCGCCGCTGCGCTCAAGAGCGCGGGCATAGTGCTCGGCGCCCTGCCGCAGAACGGGGGATTGCTCGACGGCCTTTTAGCCGCTCGCCCAGCGTGGTGAGGCTCTGGACGATGCGCCCGAGCTCCGCGCTGTAGTCGACTGGCGTACCCTGCCGCTCGATCTGATCGAATGCGGTCTCCACGCCCTTTCGGTTCGAGTCGGTCAAGCTCGCGACGGATTTGCCCCTTCAGATGTTCTGGCATTGCGCGGCCGTCGCCGGTCCTCAATTCCTCAAGCCGATGTCGCCGGTCACGTCCCAGCGGCTCGTAGCCGGTGATGCCCTGAGCAAACAGCAGGCCCTTGATCCGGTTGACATGGCAGGTCCGCTCACCAACCAGAACCTTGCGTTCACGGCCGATGCGCCGATGGTCCTTCTCCTTGACGCTGGGTACCCTAACCATCGCGCACACGCGCGGCTCGCCTCGTTTGTAGGCGAGCAGCGCACGCACCAACGCCTCACCATCGATCTTGTCGGTCTTGGCACCACGCCGCCGGCGCGACGTGGCAAGCGAGGCGGCGTCGACGACATGGCTTTCGATCCCCTCGGCCTCCAGGATTCGATGGATCCAGAAGCCGTCGAGACCCGCCTCCTGAATGACCACAAGCGCAAAGTGCCGGCCGGCGCGCGCCTGTGCCTTGTCCTGAAGCTGGGCAAAGCGTGCCAGCAGTCCTGTGATATCGCCGCCGCGTACCGCATGTTTCGACATCTTCTCCCCACTGCCCGGCGACAGCGAAGTGATCAACCAGGTCGATTTACTGAGTTCCAAAGAAATGAAGATCGCGCCAAGATCGGTGCGGATAGCGGCAGACGCCGCAGATCGATCGGCAACAACACGCATGATTGGCCTCCACAGAGTTGTTGGTCAGCAACCCCACTCTGCCAGAGCGCAGGTCGCTATCCACCACCGGTCATGGGATCTTTGATGGAGCATCCTTGTCGTCCGAATCAAAGGATGCGCTATGGGCCAGGTTCTTCACGGGAGCGCCACGACGACAGAGGCGATCCGTCGAGCGATACAACATAGCCAAGCGAGCCTGAGGGCGCTGGCCAAGCGCTACGGGATCAACCAGAAGACCGTCGCAAAGTGGAAGAAGCGGGCTTTGGTCGCGGACGTTCCGACTGGCCCGAAGGAGCCGAGGTCGACGGTTCTGTCTCTCGAGGAAGAGGCCGTCATTGTCGCCTTCCGACGGTACACGCTGCTGCCGTCGGACGATTGCCTCTATGCATTGCAGCCGACCTGGCGGGCGTCTTGCCCGCTTTTTCGCGAACTCTCTGCCGGAGGAGAAGTTGCGCGAGACGATGGAAAAGCACCACAAGGCAATGTGTGGCCAGGCGATGATTCGATCTCTTAGCGGCGCTGGGCGCCGATCTGCCGGGAGCCGTATGGGCGCTACCCAGTGACGGCGCGATAGCGGTTTCGCAGGATGCTTCAAAGGATAAGCCCAAGGCACGGTTCTCACTTGCCGGCGTGCAGATGAAGCTGTCGGTCATGAAGAGCACTGGAAAAGGCGGCGGCCTGACCTTGCCGATGGACGACGAGCAGGGCCAGTACATCGCCAAGTTTCCCTTCGAAGGAGTTTCCGGGCGTTTCAGAGAACGAATTCGCGAACTTGGCCCTGGGGAGGGCAAGGTCCTTCTCGTCAAACGCTTCGATCGCGGCGCCGATGGCGAGAGGATACAAACGGAGGATTTCGCTCAGGTCTTGGTATCTATCCCTCGCGCAAATATCAGGGCGCCGCTTATCACGACATAGCCTTGGCCATTGGCGTGGCCGTCTCGCCTACGGCGGCTCTCGAATTCGTCCGCCGCCTGGTGCTGACGGTCATCACCGGCAATGGCGACATGCACCTGAAGAACTGGTCTTTGATTTACCCCGGCAACGGCGACAAGCCGGTGCTTGCACCAATCTACGACGTTCTGTCGACCGTGCCATATATTCCCGCCGACGCCATGGCGCTTTCGCTTGGAGGGGAACGCTCGTTCAAGGCGCTACCAGCACCGCGATGGAAAGCATTCGCGAACCGTGCAAGGCTTCCGGAGCCGGCAGTCCTGAAGGCAGTGGTCGAGACCGTCGAACTCGTCAACGAACACTGGTGGCATCTGCTTGCGCGCGAGGTTGTCGCGGCGAAAGTGCTCGAGCGGATCGACGAACATGTGAAGGCGATGACGCCGATACTGAACTCCTGCGCCGATAGGTGAGCCGAGTCCCCTTGAGTTGGTGATATGGCGGAATTATCGCCCGCAGCCCCGGATGGATGGCCGTGGGTGGCGCGCAAGACTCCGCGCAGTGTCGATGAGGACACGCGAGACCAAGCAGGTCAGCTCGCCGGAACAGAAGAGTTCGCCCATCCCGCAATTAACGTTAGAGGGTCGAGACGCTGTTCGCCCACCTCAACACAACGATTCGGTTCGAACGAATGCGGTGACTGAGGATCGCGATCCGACGCTTTATGTCGCCATTGTCGGGTCCGCTACACGGCTTGTACCGACGATCCTTTCTTTGGCCTCAAGCTAAATCCCTGAAAAGCAACCATGAAATTATTCTTCGGTTCCATCAGCCAAATTGGCACGAGTCTTGAGATCCTTGGGTGCGAGGCGGCGACAGCTGCCCGACCGGCATTCATGTCGCGGCAGCCGCGATGAATGGAACGAAGGAAGGAAAGCTACATGTCAGGTCTGCGTCAGATCGCCTTTTACGGCAAGGGCGGCATCGGCAAGTCCACCACCTCCCAAAATACGCTCGCCGCCCTTGTCGACCTCGGGCAGAGAATCCTCATCGTCGGCTGCGACCCCAAAGCCGACTCCACCCGCCTGATCCTGAACGCGAAGGCGCAGGATACGGTCCTGCACCTCGCGGCTCAGGAAGGTTCGGTGGAAGACCTCGAACTCCAGGATGTGCTCAAGGTCGGCTACAAAGGCATCAAATGCGTGGAGTCGGGTGGCCCCGAGCCGGGTGTCGGCTGCGCCGGCCGCGGCGTGATCACCTCGATCAACTTCCTCGAGGAAAACGGCGCCTACGACGATGTCGACTATGTCTCCTACGACGTGCTCGGGGATGTAGTGTGCGGCGGTTTCGCGATGCCGATCCGCGAGAACAAGGCCCAGGAAATCTATATCGTCATGTCCGGCGAGATGATGGCGCTCTATGCCGCCAACAACATCGCCAAGGGCATCCTGAAATACGCCCATTCGGGTGGCGTGCGGCTCGGCGGCCTGATCTGCAACGAGCGCCAAACCGATCGCGAGCTCGACCTCGCCGAAGCGCTGGCTTCCAGGCTCAATTCCAAGCTCATCCACTTCGTGCCGCGCGACAACATCGTCCAGCACGCCGAGCTCAGGAAGATGTCTGTGATCCAGTATGCGCCAGACTCCAAGCAGGCCGGAGAATACAGGGCGCTGGCCGAGAAGATCCATAACAATTCGGGCCAGGGCACCATCCCCACCCCGATCACCATGGAGGAGCTCGAGGACATGCTGCTCGACTTCGGCATCATGAAGACCGACGAGCAGATGCTTGCCGAGCTTCAGGTCAAGGAAGCGGCGAAGGCGGCCGCACTGTAACGACCGCTACTGACTGGGGGCGCGGCCTGACATGGCGCGCCTTTCAAAGAACGGCGCCTCGTCGGTGAGGCGTCACCCTGAACCTTGAAAGGGGTCCCATGAGCCTGGAATACGAGAATGACGGCACCCTCCATGCGAAACTTATCGAGGAGGTGCTGTCGCAATATCCTGACAAGGCGGCGAAGCGCCGCAAAAAGCACCTCAGCGTCGCAAAGAGCGGCGACGAGGCTGGCGAGGAAAACGAGGTCCTTTCCGAATGCGGGGTCAAATCGAACATCAAGTCCATCCCCGGGGTGATGACAATTCGCGGCTGCGCCTATGCCGGCTCGAAAGGCGTGGTGTGGGGTCCAGTCAAGGATATGGTCCATATCTCGCACGGCCCGGTCGGCTGCGGGCAATATTCCTGGTCGCAACGCCGCAACTACTACGTCGGCACGACCGGCATCGACACGTTCGTCACGATGCAGTTCACCTCCGATTTCCAGGAGAAGGACATTGTTTTCGGCGGCGACAAAAAGCTGGAACGGATCATCGACGAGATCGAGGAACTGTTTCCGCTGAACAAGGGCATGAGCGTGCAATCCGAATGTCCGATCGGCCTGATTGGGGACGACACCGAAGCTGTGTCCCGCAACAAGGCCAAGGAGCACGAAAAGACGATCGTGCCGGTGCGCTGCGAGGGCTTCCGCGGCGTCTCGCAATCGCTCGGCCACCACATCGCCAACGATGCGATCCGCGACTGGGTGTTCGAGAAGAAAGACGTCGAGTTCGAGGCCAGCCCGTACGATGTCAATGTGATCGGCGACTACAACATCGGCGGCGACGCCTGGGCTTCGCGCATCCTGCTCGAGGAGATGGGCCTGCGCGTGGTCGGCAACTGGTCGGGCGACGCTACGCTGGCCGAAATAGAGCGCGCGCCGAAGGCCAAGCTCAATCTCATCCATTGCTACAGGTCGATGAACTACATCTGCCGGCACATGGAGGAAAAGTATGGCATCGACTGGATGGAGTATAATTTCTTCGGCCCCTCCCAGACCGAAGCCTCTCTGCGCAAGATAGCCAAGCATTTCGGGCCGGAAATCGAGGCCAAGGCCGAGGCGGTCATCGCCAAATACCGGCCGTTGGTCGATGCCGTCATCGCCAAGTACCGGCCGCGCCTGGACGGCAGGACGGTGATGCTCTATGTCGGCGGGCTGCGCCCTCGTCACGTCATTACGGCATATGAGGATCTGGGCATGGTGATCGTCGGCACTGGCTATGAATTTGGCCATAACGACGACTATCAGCGCACCGGCCATTACGTGAAGAAGGGCACGCTGATCTATGACGACGTGACTGGTTACGAGCTGGAGAAGTTCATCGAGGGGATTCGTCCTGATCTCGTTGGCTCCGGCATCAAAGAGAAGTACCCGGTCCAGAAGATGGGCATACCGTTCCGTCAAATGCATTCCTGGGATTATTCCGGCCCATATCACGGCTACGACGGCTTCGCCATCTTCGCCCGCGACATGGATCTGGCCATCAACAACCCGGTCTGGACCCTCTACGACGCCCCCTGGAAGAAAAAAGCCGAGCCGTCGGCGGCGATCGCAGCCGAATGAAAAAGCCTGGCCTCCCGGAAGCCGGGAGGCCGTTGAACGCCTGTGGCCCTTTGTCCACGGGAGACCTGAAACGTTTCGACGTCCCTGTGCCGCCGTATGGCGGGCCAGATGGAAAGAGGTAACCACCCATGCCGCAGTCGGCTGAAAAAGTTCTCGACCACGCTCCCCTGTTCCGCGAGCCGGAATACAGGCAGATGCTCGCCGAGAAGAGGCTGAATTTCGAATGTCCTCACCCGGACCAGGTCGTTACCGACCAAGGCGAATTCACCAAGACGTGGGAATACCGCGAAAAGAACCTTGCTCGCGAAGCGCTTGTCGTGAACCCCGCCAAGGCCTGCCAGCCGCTCGGCGCGGTGTTCGCGGCCGCGGGCTTCGAGCGAACCATGTCCTTCGTCCACGGCAGCCAGGGCTGCGTGGCCTATTACCGCTCGCACCTGTCGCGCCATTTCAAGGAGCCTGCTTCGGCAGTCTCCTCCTCGATGACCGAGGACGCGGCAGTGTTCGGTGGCCTGAAGAACATGGTCGACGGGCTCGCCAACACGTACCAACTTTACGATCCGAAGATGATCGCCGTCTCGACCACTTGTATGGCGGAGGTCATTGGTGACGACCTGCACAGCTTCATCGAGAACGCCAAGGACGAAGGCTCGGTCCCGCGCGACTTCGACGTGCCCTTCGCCCACACGCCGGCCTTCGTCGGCAGCCATGTCGACGGCTATGATGTTGCGGTCAAGGGCATTTTGGAGCATTTCTGGAAAGGCGAGGAGCGCACGGAAGCCGAGAGAACCATCAACATCATTCCGGGTTTCGACGGCTTCTGTGTTGGCAACAACCGGGAACTCAAGCGCCTGCTCGATCTGCTGGGCGTCTCCTATACCTTCATTCAAGACGCCTCTGACCAGTTCGACACGCCGTCGGACGGCGAATACCGCATGTACGACGGCGGCACGAAGATCGAAGACGTGAGGAAAGCACTCAACGCCGGGGCGACACTTTCGCTACAGCATTACAACACCCGAAAAACACTGGAGTATTGCGAGGGGGTAGGGCAGGCGACTGCCTCGTTCCATTACCCGCTCGGAGTCCAGGCGACCGACGACTTCCTGATGGAGGTCTCCGCGATTTCCGGCAAGCAAATCCCCGAGGCAATCCGCCTGGAGCGCGGCCGACTTGTTGACGCCATGGCGGACAGCCAATCCTGGCTGCACGGTAAGAAATACGCCATCTACGGTGATCCGGACTTTGTCTACGCCATGGCCCGCTTCATCATGGAGACGGGCGGCGAGCCGACCCATTGCCTCGCCACCAACGGCACCTCGGCATGGGAAGCGGAGTTGAAGGAACTGCTTGCATCATCGCCCTTCGGCAAAGGTGCTCAAGTCTGGGCGGGCAAGGACCTCTGGGCGATGCGCTCGCTGCTCTTCACCGAGCCGGTGGACCTGCTGATCGGCAACTCCTATGGCAAGTATCTGGAGCGCGACACCGGCACGCCGCTGATCCGGCTGACGTTTCCGATCTTCGACCGCCACCATCACCATCGGTTTGCGCTTATGGGCTACCAAGGCGGGTTGCGCGTCCTGACGACGATCCTCGACAAGATCTTCGACAAGCTCGATCGCGAGACAAGCGAGACGGGCGTGACGGACTATTCGTATGACCTCACCCGCTAAGCGTGACGGTCGGCTTTGGCCGGTCGTCTTCCCGAGGGACTTGGAGACCGACGCAATGTCCTTGCTCAGAGCCAAAATCCAGGATGCCTTCAACGAGCCTGCCTGCGAGGAGAACCGCGGCAAGGATGCCAAGGCGCGCAAAAAGGGCTGTTCGAAGCCACTGACCCCCGGGGCGGCGGCCGGCGGCTGTGCCTTTGATGGCGCAAAGATCGTGCTGCAGCCGATCACCGACGTCGCGCACCTGATCCATGCGCCGCTCGCCTGCGAGGGCAATTCCTGGGACAACCGCGGTGCGGCTTCGTCCGGGCCAACGCTGTGGCGTACAAGCTTCACGACCGACCTCACCGAACTCGATGTTGTGATGGGGCAGAGCGAGCGGAAGCTCTTCAAAGCGATCCGCGAGATCAAGGAAGAGTATGGGCCAGCGGCTATCTTCGTGTACCCGACCTGCGTGACGGCGCTGATCGGCGACGACATCGAGGCCGTCTGCAAGCGCGCGGCGGAAAAGTTCGGGCTGCCGGTGGTGCCGGTCAATGCGCCGGGCTTCGTTGGCTCCAAGAATCTCGGCAACAAGCTTGCCGGCGAGGCGTTGCTCGATCATGTCATCGGCACGGCGGAGCCCGACGATGCCGGCCCTTACGACATCAATATCCTTGGCGAATTCAACCTCTCGGGCGAATTTTGGCTGGTGAAGCCGCTGCTGGATCGGCTCGGCATCCGGGTGCGCGCCTGCATTCCGGGCGACGCGCGTTACTTCGACATTGCCTGCGCGCACCGCGCCCGGGCGGCTATGATGGTGTGCTCGACCGCGCTCATCAATCTCGCCCGCAAGATGGAGCAGCGCTGGGACATCCCGTTTTTCGAGGGCTCCTTCTACGGCATCACCGACACCTCTGAAGCGCTTCGACAGATATCTCAGCTACTCGTGAAGAAGGGTGCCGATCCGGAGATCCTCGGCCGCACCGACGCATTGATTGCAGATGAGGAGGCGATCGCTTGGAAGAAGCTCGCGGCCTACCGGCCGAGGCTCGAAGGCAAGCGCGTGCTGCTCAACACCGGGGGTGTGAAGTCCTGGTCGGTCGTTCATGCGCTGATGGAGATCGGCATCGAGATCGTTGGCACCTCTGTCAAGAAGTCGACCGTCGGAGACAAGGAGCGCATCAAGCAGATCCTCAAGGACGACAACCACATGTTCGAGCAGATGACGCCGCGCGAGCTTTACGCCATGTTCTCAGAACACAAGGCCGATATCATGTTGTCGGGCGGGCGCACGCAGTTCATCGCGCTCAAGGCCAAGACACCCTGGCTCGATATCAACCAGGAGCGCCAACATCCTTACGCCGGCTATGACGGCATGGTGGAACTCGTACGCCAGATCGACCTCGCCATTTATAACCCGATCTGGCGCCAGGTGCGGGAACCGGCGCCATGGGATTGCCAGCCTGCGGTGAGGGAGGAACTGCCGAGCACGAAAAGCGAGACCGCGACCTTACATGCTGTCCAGGAATTCGCCGGCACGACGGCCGACGGTTTCGGCGAGTGTTGAGGAAAGCCGATGGTCCGCATCCTTCCCCAGACGAAAGCGGCGGCGGTCAATCCGCTGAAGTCATCGCAGCCGCTGGGTGCCGCCTTGGCCTTTCTTGGCGTCGACGGTGCGATGCCGTTGTTCCACGGCAGCCAGGGGTGCACCAGCTTCGCCCTCGTGCTCTTCGTGCGGCATTTCAAGGAAGCCATCCCCTTGCAGACAACAGCGATGGACGAGGTGGCGACGATTCTCGGTGGGGCAGACCATCTGGAAGAGGCGATCCTCAACCTCAAGGCCCGCACAAGGCCAACGCTGATCGGGGTCTGCACCACGGCGCTGGTGGAAACCCGGGGCGAAGACTGCGCAGGAGATATCGCCGATATCAGGCTGAAGCGCAGGCAAGAACTCGCGGGTACGGAGGTGGTGCTAGCCAACACACCGGATTTCGACGGCGCGATCGAAGAGGGCTGGGCCAAGGCTGTCACCGCGATGATCGAAAGGATTACGCGGCCCGGCGAACAGGCGCGGCAGTCGAAGAAGATCGTGATCCTGCCTGGCTGGAACCTCACTGTGGCTGATATCGAGCATTTGCGTGAGATGGTTGAAAGCTTTGAACTGAAGCCGGTGATTCTGCCGGACGTCTCCGGCTCGCTCGACGGTACGGTGCCCGACCGCTGGGTCACGACCACCTATGGCGGCACCAGCGTCGAGGATATCCGCGAGCTTGGCACGGCCGAGCAATGCATCGTCATCGGTGAGCATATGCGCCGCCCGGCCGAGCTGCTGCAGAGGTTGACCGGCGTGCCTTACGTGCTGTTCCGGTCGCTGACTGGATTGAAGGACGCCGACCGGTTTGTCTCGCTGCTGTCCGCGGTTTCGGGCGCGGCGGCGCCGGCTGGGGTGCGCCGTCGCCGGGCGCAGTTGCAGGACGCGTTGCTCGACGGACATTTCTACTTTGGAGGCAAGAAAATTGCGATCGCTGCTGAACCAGACCAACTCTACCAACTCGCGAGCTTCTTTATCGGAATGGGCTCCGAAATCGCGGCGGCGGTCACCACGACCGACATGTCGAAAATTTTGGAGGAAGTACCGGCGCAGTCGGTTCAGATCGGCGATCTCGGCGATTTGGAAGCTCTTGGCGCCGGCGCTGATCTTCTCGTCACCCATTCCCATGGCCGCCAGGCGGCGCAGCGCCTCGGCATTCCGCTCATGCGGGTCGGCTTCCCGATCTTCGACCGGCTCGGCAGCCAGCACAAGCTCACAATCCTCTATCAGGGGACCCGCAACCTGATCTTCGAGGTTGCCAATATCTTTGAAGCCAAGCGGCACGCGCCGACGCCTGAGGCGCTTGATCCACTCCGTAAGCGAGAAATACCAGATGAGCTCCGTTCGTCGCCTCTCGCTCGTCACTGACGAGGTTCATGCACCGACGCCGGAACGCCAAGCCGGCGCATTGCGCGTAGCGATCGCCACGCAGGACATGAAGAACCTGAACGCCCATTTCGGTTCGGCCAAGCGCTTTGCTGTCTACGACGTGACGCGTGAGGAGTGGGATCTCGTCGAGGCCGTGGCCTTCGATGACGTTTCCGAAGAGAGCGGGAAGCATCGAACTGAGGGCGAAGACCGCATCACCCCGAAGGTGGAGGCGCTGAAGGGCTGTCATCTCCTGTTTTGTCTGGCGATCGGCGGACCTTCGGCAGCCAAGGTTGTTTCGGCAAAAATTCATCCGATCAAACTGCCGCACCCACAAACCATCCAAGAGGTGCTGTTGCGCACGCAGATGATGCTCAGGACGTGTCCTCCCCCTTGGCTGCGCAAGGTGCTGGCGCAGGCAGGTGTCGCCGAACAGAAACCGTCGTTCGAGGACGAGGACTGAAATGAGGAGTGGGCGAAATGTCTGACGTCGTGGTTAGCCCTGCTGTCGCCGAAGACGAGGCGGCCCTTGCCACCCCGTTCGTCAAATGCCTCGTGCGGCTGGTCCGGGCTCATGATTCCCACGGGTCTTGGGAAGGCAAATCGGACGCCGAGCTGCTGGGCGACTTCATCATCACCAGGGAACAGCGCCGTGCGATCCCGATCATCGGCGATCCCGATCCGGACGTGCTGTGGAGGCTCGAGATGTTTTACGCGGCCGTCGGGCTTGCGACCGAGGAGCGCTCCGGCGTGATGGCATCGCCGATGATGGAGATAAGCCATGAGGGCTTTGGGCGCGTGCTTCTCACGGCCGGGCGGTTGGTCGTTTTGTCGAAGACCCTGCGCGACGTCCACCGGTTCGGCTTCGAGACGTTCTGGAAACTAGCCGTGGCCGGTACCAAACTGGCCGGCGATGCGACCGCAGCCATTGAGGCTCATCCCGAGGTGGTGCGGGCGTGATGGAACCGATTTTGGATCAGGGGGATCATGTCAGGCCTTGAGGACATGCGATGGCCAGCCCTCTCAATCGAGGCGGTCGAGGCCGATGTGGTTCTTGGGGTAGCGCTGATGAAGCCACTGGTCCTGATCTGTTCGCAAGATGCGGAGTTGTATCTGTTCCTCAGCCACATTCTGGGGGTGGACGGCTTCACGAGTGAGCCGGCGGGTGGCGTGGACGAAGCTCTCGAATTGGCCGATGAACGGGAGATCCAGGCGGTCGTGCTGGACTGCGGGCCGGCAACCGCGACAGGCTCCACAATCTGCGCCCGGCTCAAGGGAGAGCCACGGACCGGCGGCCTGCCCGTTATTGCCCTGATCGCGCCGGGCGCCGAGAACCAGCACCTCAATCTCTTGAAGGCAGGCATTGACGAGAGCTTTGTGCGGCCCTTCGCGCCGGCCAAGCTGCTTGACTGTCTACGCACGAAGCTGGCGCTGCCACAGCCGGGGTCAAACGGGATAGAAAACGGCAGCTGGCTCTGTTGCGGCAGTCTTGAGATGAAGCTCGATGCTTACCGGGTTCGCGGTAATGGCCACGACATCCATCTCGGACCTCTCGAGTTCAACCTGCTGCGGCATTTTCTTCAGGCTCCCGGCAAGGTCTTCAGCCGAGACGAGCTGATCGACGCGGCCTGGCCGGACAATATCCATATCGGAGCACGCACTGTCGACGTCCATATCAGCCGGATTAGAAAGGCGCTGAAGGCGGCCTCGCCAGGTAGCGTCATCCGCACCGTGAGGTCGGCCGGCTACTCGCTCGAGAAGCCGGACGAGTAGATTGGGCAGGGGCGGTGCCACGCCCCATCTGTCGTCGTGGTCCGGGCAGGTCTTGCGGCTTCGAAATGCGCTACGGGCGCGACATACTTAGAAAGAAGCAGTCAGATGGCGTTCAAAAGCCTGCTCAGTGTAGCGGGAGCTGACCACTCCGACCAGGACGTCAGAACAGCTGCGAGCTTGTGCGCCGAGGTCGGCGCATATTTGTCCGTACTGATTATGTCGCCTCCGCGGCTCGTTATGTCGCCTCCGCCGCTGGGCGATGGCATCCCCGAGTGGCCTAGAAATCGCGCCCACGCCATTGCCGCACTGGAAAAACGGTACAGGCAAATCGAGAGATTTTCAGAGGACACGGCCAGTCTGGAAAAAACATCCAGGGAAATTCACAAACTGCTGAGAGCCACGTGGCGGTGCTATGATGTCGATATTGCCAACTGCGATCAGGCCAGCGTCGGTGACGCGGTGCGACGGCGGGCGCTCTGCAACGACCTGACAATCGTCGGCCCCGCACTTCTCAACGACATTAACCTTGGACCCCTTGTTATCAACGGCAGCCTGTTCGATACCGGAAGCCGGTGCTTGTCGTGCCTGAGGGCGCTGAGGCGACTCTGTCGCCACGGCGCGTGCTGGTCGGATGGGATTCGCGAGCCGAGGCGTCCCGTGCGGTTCGGGAAGCGCTGGATCTGCTATCCGCTGCTGAGGAAGTTCGTGTCGCCCTCGTCGATCCTGAGGCGACCTGCACCGGAAGCGGCGCCGGAGCCGACATCGCTGCCTATCTCACTCGGCACGGTGCTCGGGTGTCGGTTGACCTGCTGCCGAGTGCCGGCAAATCGGTGGCCACGGTGCTCTCGCAGCACGCAATCGACACGTCTGCCAACATGATAGTCATGGGCGCTTACGGCAGCCGCCGGCTGCGCGAGCGGCTCTTCGGTGGCGTGACGAGATGGATAGTTCGCAAGCCGCCACTGCCGCTGTTTTTGGCTCGCTGACGGATTCCGAAGGTGCATCAATGCCGTTCGAAGCTCTACTCCCCTGCGTCATCGATCCTGACGCCAAGTCGCAGAAAGGTCGCGGCAAACGCGCAGGTTCCCGAAGCTCCTCGAGCCAATTTGCACGCGCCGTCGCGAAGAACATCCCGGACGTCTCCAGCGCGCTATCGGGGTTTCCGCACACCGAGATGACCGGTGACGCGCAGACCAACGGCCGGGCAGAGGTATGCGCAGTCCTCACTGCAGCCACGATCACGGCGCAGGTCGGCGTCAGGTCAAAGAGAGTCGTTCAGCGCGGCAGGCCGAGTTCGGACCCGTAGCGGCATCGTACGCGCGCTATCACGATCTCCTCATTACTGGCCGGGAGCTTAACAACGCAACAACCGTGCCGTGGCCGACGCCCTCAACTTCGAGTCGGAACGGTCGGGCTCCTGCCGCGGTCGGCGGGAATCGATCGCATAAATCACGTTGCCATGGTCTGGAATGGCAGGCGGGTTAGGGGTGAGGACGGCCGCATCTTCAGCGTTTTCAGTCGGTCCGGCCCAACCCGCGTGGCGACCGAGTGGTCTTTGGCCGGTCCATTCCGACAACGCTCACATTCGCACCAGGCGGTCCCTGTAGGGCCTGTGCAGAGGGACACAGAACAACGAAAGCAGGAATCCGGGAGAGTTCACCGGGCCGGCACATGCCGGCACTCATCCTGGCCCTCTTCGCCACGATCATCATCCTCAATCTGGCTATGACGGTACTCGCGACCCGCAGCCGGACATGACCGGCTTCGTCGTGAAGAACTCCTGCGTCGCCAGCCAGGAATTCAATCGCAAAGCGGAAGAGGTAGGGCAGAGGCGATGCTCGGATGGAGCGGCCCCTGCAATCGCAATGGCGTTCCGCTACCACCTGAGCGACCGAAACGGCAAGAAGCTCAAGCAAGGCTTGAGGCGGACGATGATGACGAGCCTGGCGGTAGCCAACGCAGTCATGATGTCCATCTGCTCCTCCCTCAGCCCGAATATATGTCGAGTCGTCCGTGGCCACGCTTCTCTGGCGACGCGAAGCGCGTGATGCGTGTCCAAGACCTGACAGTGGCAGAAAACATGTCGTGTCCATACAACCGGCTATCTTGGGCACCCGGAGCTTTTTTTGAAGTGTAATCAAGCGTTTACTGCGCGCTTAGCGCGTTGGCACGGCGTTTGCGAATTGAGATTCAGCAACACTGAGTGAAGGCTGACTGCACGCAGACGCGCAAGACGAGCGATGCTCTCCCTTCCTTGAACCCTCGTGCCCCGTCTCAAAGGGGGAACAAGCTCGCGCATAAGGTCACGCAACCTTTGGCAACAGCTTTGGAGAGCAACATGGTATTGCAGATGGGGTCACCGGCTCCTTCATCAAAGTGGAGGACTGGCTGCGTGGCGATGCCCTTGCGAACTTCCAGCCCGGCAAAGTCTACATCGTCGAATTTTGGGCAACTTGGTGCCAACCAGGTGTGGGGGAGATGCTCCATTTGATGCGGCTGCAGGAGAAATACAGGGACAGCGGACTTGAGGTCGTCGCAGTCGCGGCTAATGAAGACGCTCCAACGGCCGTTGAGGCTCGCACCAAGTTGGACGCGTGGTTGACCGAAAAGTGCTCGAATCTGAACTATCGGATCGCGTTCGACTACACAGGCGAAATGAACAAGCTTTGGATGGAACCCAGCTTTTCCGCAGGGCTTCCGACCTCGTTCGTGGTCGATCGAGACGGCCAGATCGCCTTTATCGGTCATCCAAGCCAACTCGATCAGATTTTGCCGGAAGTGCTCAACGGCAGCTGGCGCACCAGCGACAAAGCGAAAGCCGCCGATACGGAGCGGATGGCCAAAAGCGAACCCATGGCGCGCGAACTAGCGTTGAAGAAGCCGATCGATGACAAATTCTGGGCGGCGGTGAAGTTAGAAGATTGGAAGACGGCGCTCTGGGCGATCGAAGAGGGCATCGCTTTGATGCCGGACGACAACAATTTCCGCCTGGCTCATGCGCATCTGTTGCTTCACAAAATCCAAGACATGTGGACCGGCTTGCCCGTGATGCGCCAATTGGTTCGCGACGCTATCGACAAAAACTCCGAGGACTGGATGGTGTCGGCGCTAGACCAACTTTTCCATCCGGCTAATGACCGTTCGCGCCTTCCCCCTGCTGAGCGCTTCGCGATGGGCAAGGAGCTGTCCGAACACATCCTGGCACTGAATCCCCCGCAAGGCGACAGCCTTAAGTACCGGTCTTATCCGGCTGTCGCCCGGTACTATCACGATAACGGCAACAACGATCGCGCGATCGAGTTGGTCGAGCTGGCACTGAAGTCGCTGGACGGTCCGGAGCCTGTCCCGGGCGAACTGAAAGAGCAGCATCTGCCGGATTTGCTGCAGGCCCTGGCCAACTACAGGGGCGGGAAGGTTTGTTACGGCGCTCTCTGTGCGGCTCCGCAAAACAGGCTTCCCGGAGGTGCCAAAGCGCGGCCGGGCGAGAAGAATACTTAAAAAGGGGAAGGTCGGAATGTTTACTGGCCAATTCGTCCATTTCCCTGGCGTGACCGCAAGCAGGCCCCATGCAGCAAAGGAGGGATTGTTTGCAGCAGGGTCAAGGCTCAAATCTTGGGATTACCTCCGGCAGCATCACGGTGGAAGTGATGTTCCACGCGGATCCGCGTGGAAGGCCTTGCAGTCGAAGACACGACCAAGCTCGGCCACCGGGGCATCAATTGCGTGGAATCGGCCGCCCCGAGCCGGACGTCGGCTGCGCAAGTTTGCCCGGAGTAGGCGTCCCGGAAAACAGAAATCGTCCTCCGAGGAAGAGGACTGAAACGAGGAGAAAGCGAAATGCCTGAAGCCGCGGTCAGCCCTGCTGTCAACGAGGACGAGGCGGCCCTTGCCACCCCGTTCGTCAAATGCCTCGTGCGGCTGATCCGTGCTCAGGAGTCCTACGGCTCATGGGAAGGCAAATCGGACGCCGAGCTGCTGGCCGACTTCATCGTCACCAGAAAACAGCGCCGTGCGATCCCCTGTCATCGGAGATCCCGATCCGGACGTGCTGTGGAGGCTCGATATGTTTTTACAGCGCCGTGGGGCTTGCGATCGAGGAGCGCTCCGGCCTGATGACACCGCCAATTATGGAGATGAAACCCATGGGGGCTTCGGACGATTTCGGCTTACGGCCGGGCGGTTGGTCGCTCTGTCGAGACATCCACCGGTTCGGCTTCGAGACGCTCAGGAAGCTAGCGGAGGCCGGTACGAAACTGGTCGACGATGCGACTGCAGCCATTGAATCCTATCCCGGGGTGGCGCCGGCGTGAAGAAACCGATTTCGAGGAAGGATCTATGTCAAAGCTAGATGAGATGGGGACGAAAGTCCGAAAGCTTCAGCTGCGCGCGGCAATTGCCAAGATGAAATTGCGCGACCTTGTAGAGGATCTCCCGGGAAAATGGACGGAGATAGAGGAAGTTGCCGAGGAAGCGTCGGCCGTTTTTGCCGAGTTGGATGGTGCCAAGAGAGAGCTCGCTGCAATGAAGAAGTTACGATGAGGAGCACATTCAACACCCGCGACGGCTCCGGATGGATGCCGGAATATCTCACCGCGATAGACGGCGCGACCTGCATCGGCTGCGGCCGCTGTTTCAAAGTCTGCTCGCGCGAGGTGATGCATCTTTACGGCGTCGATGACACGGGTGAAATCCTCGGCTCCTGCGACGACGGGGATGACGATTTCGATGGCGAGCTCAATCGCATGATCATGGTCGTCGATCATGCTGGCCGCTGCATTGGCTGCGGAGCCTGCGCCCGCGTCTGCCCGAAGAACTGCCAGACCCATGTTGCGGCCGACAATGTCGCTGCATGATCTGGTGGACAATCCAGGAGAACGGCATTGCCCTTCAGAATCTTCTGTCGCGTCCTGGGAATGGTCCTTTGCAGCACCGCCCTGACCGTCTATTTCGCTTCTCATTCCATCCGCACAGTAGTCGTCACGACGCTGGCTTGTTCGCTGCTCCTTCAGCTGGCGTATTTCGCAAGCGTGCTCTTTCTGATTTGGCGGTCTGGCTGCATTAGCCGAGCTGGCCAAAGGGCCGAGCATTTCGACAGTTGCAAGGAAGTTGTATCCGAGCCGCCAGATCTCTATGAGGTGACGGATGAATCCGCAGATTTGCTCCAGCGCGATCAAATGCTGGCCATATCGCTGCTGCTGCCTTGAGGCGCCGTGACAAGGTCAGTGCTCAAGCTGGCAAACTCTGGCCCAACCACAAACATTGAGCAGATATTAGAAGGAATACTGTGCTTGAGTTGGTGACTGCAATCCGCTCATTCTAGTTAATCCAGGAGATGCAGTTCTTGAATCCCATACGCATTGATTCTCTCGCAGGTCGGCGTGCGGTTGCAACTCTCAATGACGAACGAGGCGCTGGAATCGTAATGGACTCTTCTGGCGCCGGAAAATGCAGATGACGTGAAATCAAAGACGCCTCTAGATGAATCGTGAATGGCTCATTCAGCTCCATCGCGTGTTGCCGGAGAGAAAATGCTCGAAAAGTTCGAACGCTATCCGCTCACATTTGGACCCACGCCGATCGAGAAGCTCGACCGCCTCTCCAAGCATCTGGGGGGCAAGGTGGAAATCTACGCCAAACGCGAGGACTGCAACTCCGGTCTCGCGTTCGGCGGAAACAAGCTCCGCAAGCTCGAATACATCATCCCCGACGCGATCGCGTCAAATGCTGATACGCTCGTCACCGTCGGCGGCGTGCAGTCCAACCATACGCGCATGGTCGCCGCGGTCGCCGCCAAGATCGGCATGAAATGTCTCCTGGTTCAGGAGAGCTGGGTACCCCATGAGGATGCCGTCTACGACCGGGTCGGCAATATTCTCCTGAGCCGCATCATGGGTGCAGAGGTGCGCCTGGTCGACGAGGGCTTTCACATCGGCATCCGCCACAGTTGGGAACAAGCAATCTATGAGGTCAAGGCAAGGGGCGGCAGACCCTATGCGATACCAGCCGGGGCGTCTGTTCACCCGAACGGCGGCCTCGGTTATGTGGGGTTCGCGGAGGAAGTGCGCGCCGAGGAAAAACAGCTTGGGTTTGCCTTCGACTATATCGTCGTTTGCACCGTCACCGGGTCGACGCATGCCGGCATGCTCGTCGGATTTGCCAAGGACGGTCGACAGCGCAATGTGGTCGGTATCGATTCCTCTGCCACCCCCACCAAAACCAAGGCGCAGGTGCTAAAGATTGCCCAACACACATCGGAGCTCGTCGATCTCGGAACGGAACCCGTCGAGGATGACGTGGTGTTGCTCGAGGACTACGCATACCCGCGTTATGGCATCCCGTCCGAGGAAACGAAGGAGGGCATCCGCATGTGTGCGCGGCTCGAGGGTATGATTACCGATCCCGTTTATGAGGGCAAATCGATGCAAGGGATGATCGACCTCATCCAGAAAGGTTTCTTTCCAGAGGGATCGAGGATCCTCTACGCGCATCTCGGCGGCGCGCCGGCGATCAACGGTTATGGATACGCCTTCCGCAATGGCTGACGCTCGACAGATTGAGATTGCGCTGCCGTGCCGGCGACGCGCTCAAAGTTCGTTCGGGGGCCTGCCCGGCCAACCGGGGATGGCTGTTAACTGCCGCCAACGCCAGGATGGCCGTGTTCATCCGGAATATCTTAATTGGGTCTATCTGATGGCAACTCGCTCGGGCCCGCTTGCATGACACGCCACCGAGGGGCGCGCGCGTACCGCGCGGAATGGGCGACGCAGCTCATCCGTGCTTGGACCGCGGCACGAGGGCCCAGTGCACCAACGCCGCATCCCACCAGTCGGCGGCGTCGCGTCCGAGATCCAGCACCGGCTGCTCGGCGCGTTTATGCTCGCACCATGGCGCCGGGATGCCGCCGGCGAACCATGACGCATTGCCGCCGAGGCTGCTCGTCCAGCAAAAGCCCGATAAGCCCTAATGGGCAACCTCATCGGGACCGAAAAGAGCGCTAAACCGGCTGGCTAGATCAATCCAGGGTGCCGCGTCGCCGTTCTCTGAAGCTATGCGAACGACGGCCGCCAGATATTCGGTAAAAGCCTTCAGCCTTATGGCGCCTTGCTCAGAGAGGTAGCCAACGGCCTCAAGCCGCTGGGACGGCAGCGAGCATGTGTTGCACCAACAACAACAAGGAGGATGGGCAAGGGCAATCGCTCTCAGTCGCGAGGCGCTTGCACTCGCTGCAAATCGGCGGAATGTCCTCTAAGGCTAGGTCGCCGGAAAGACGATGTATGAGATTGTCAGTGGCGTTCCACAAATTCGCTCGCATGCAGCACGGAATGCAGCGCTACGCCATGTTGAGCTAGCAGCGCCGTAGCTCCCTCGTTGCGGTCCACGAGGCAAGCAGCGTCACGCACAATGCCCCCGACGTGGCGAACCTCTTCAATCGCCTTCAATATCGACTTGCCGCTTGTGGCAACGTCGTCAACGATCAGGACGACTTTTCCCTTGAGATCTTCTTTGGGGCCAAGGCCTTCAATCACGTCCCTTGTGCCGTGGGCCTTTGGAGCCTTGCGAACGAAGATAGTGTTTATCGGTTTGTTCATGACCGAGCTGACAGCCGCCATTGATCCGATTACGGGGACCGCGCCCATTTCAAGGCCGCCGACGTACTCTGCTTTCGTTTGCTCAACGATCTTTAGGAACTCAAGAGCGGCAAGCTGCGCGCCGCGCGCCACCATCATAGTAGGCTTCATATTGAAATAGATGTCGCTTTCTATGCCCGACGAGAGCGTGTAGCGTCCGAATCGAAAAGAGCGCTCACGGACAATCTCGCGGAGCTCGTCCTTGTCGTGTTGGCCGGAATCAACTGGTCTGAATTTTGCCAGTGCCGCTATAGATCAGACCTCGCCCCTAGGGAAAAATTGGGTGCGGCATGCCCCTCAGCTACTACCGCTATGCGGCTTATGCAAGTGTTCGCGGGATGTGTCAATTAAAGTCAATACCGGTGCGACCGTTTCGCGCAGATTTTTTCCTTATCGTTATTGCGTGCCTAAAGCGTAATCACGGGTTGAAGGCTCCCATGAGCGCCATCTCCTTCCCGACGCCACTCGCGGCTCCGGTCGAGAAGCCGGCCACCCGCTCCGTCGTCGCGCTGGTTCGATAGGATATCATTCTGAAAGTTCATGGATTCTTCCTTTCGGATAGCGAGGCTCGGCTTGCGCGAGGTAGTCGTGGACGACCTTCCCGAGCGCGAGCGTGAGATCTGCGACGAGGTGTACGGCCGAGACCACTTCCAGCACCGGCAGTTCGGCGACGGGGGCAAGCGCATGCGACCAGAGGTTCAGGGCTGCCGGGCCGGTCAAGGCGACCCTTAGATCGATGTCCTTCAGGTGATACTCCACGAGCTCACACATGCGCGGCGTGCCGTCGACATGCGGGATGATTTTTAGGAGGAAGTTCGGTTCGGCGAGCGAGGCCTTCACCCTCGCAAGGTCGGCGGCTCGGTGCTTGTAGCCCATGGTACCCGTCGCGACGCGGACGGGGCCGTAATCCAGCGTGCCAACAACGGTATCCGTCTCCGTTCGGAGCGTTGGGCTGGCGAGCTTCTTGGGAAAGCCCCACAACTCGCGTCCGCCGGCGGATGGTCATCGAGAAACATGCAGTGGGTGTAGCTCCCCCTGCGGCCACGGAAGGAGACAGGAATGACCTGTCCGCCTTCCGTGTAGTCGCCGAAGCCCGTCGAGTCCGGCATGCGAATGAACTCGAATTTGACGAGAGGCTCGCACACCTGAAGCGGCTCCGGCACCAGGTCGTGCAGTTTCTGCGGATCGGTGCGATATGTGATGATCAGATACTCCCGGTTTTGGAAGCGATATGGGCCAGCCGGGTAGGCCGGGCTGATCAGGGCATGGCGAGAGCTCTCGCCCGGACGGTGTCTTGGTGCATATCTGAAATTCCGTTGTGCTGGATCGACCGGCGCTTAGATCGGTCTGGGTGTTAGCGGCGAGGCTCTCCTTGGCGCCGTCGTTCGGCCTCGAATATCCGACATTGTCGGATATCGGACAGCGCCGAACGGAACAGCTTGCGGGTTGGGAGTATCTCGCTCGTGCGGAAGAGGTTGCGCCTCGAAAGTCTCCGCCGCTCAGGCAAATGGCTCCCACGCTATGCTCCACCCACCATCGGCCCGGAGCTGTACCAGCTCATCAGCGGAGAGAGGGTGAATGCGCGCCGGCGTCAACAAGAGACAGCGCTGTTAGGCGAATGTCTGGCGAAAGAGCGAGAGCCCGCTATTTTCGATCGAAGTATAGCCGCATCGACATTGATTGAAGCGCACGAGCCCAGACATTTGGCGGAGAGGAGGACTGGCGCAGCGGACGAGGTTCGCCTTTGGTCTGCGGCCTGTTAATGGGCAGCAATGCCCGCCCAACACACTGGATGGTTTCCAGCGCGCGCACATGCTCAAGTCGCCCGTCATCCGGGCCATCCGCTCAGCCCGGTCTCAGCAATCGCGACGCGGCGCGCTCGATCGCGATCGACGGCGCCGCGCCTCAACGAAACGGCATGGACTAGCCTCGGCTGGCGGTTGGCGGTCGGTGGGATGCTACCTGGCGAGATCCTGCTCTTCGGTGGCGGGGAGTGCTATCTTTGTCTCGGTCGAACGGCCGTTCGAGCCGATTGCTCCGCCGCTCGGTCTTGAAGCACCCGCGCGGCCAATTCGCGCGGTGTGATCGGGACGCAACCTGGAGGCGTCCACCAGCACAACAATCCCTATTCACGATCGGTCTCGCCGCCGGACTGAGTCCGTGCGCGAGCACTGTGACACATCGGCTCAGCTCGGCGGTCTCCCTGGCTGGTTCCCGAAACAGCAAATCACGCTTGGACTCGACCTGCGCGGCGGATCGCGTGCTTGAGGTTAACGCCAAGGTGTTCGTTGAGGAGCGCTTGCAGGATCTCCTCCGCCAGTCGCGGCAGGCGCTGCGGCAAGCAGGGATGTCCGGTGAACGGTTGAGCGACGCTCGCACCGGCTTCGATCTGAAGACCAATGCACCCATTCTTCTGTTCCGCTTCGACAGCGCGGGTAAACTGTCCCGATTTGTAATATCCGACGCCAGCAAACTTAGCCGAGGCGTTTTGGGTGCTTACCGGGAGTTGGGTGAGGAAAAGGGAATACAGATCGACGCTGTCTTCGGCCCCCCAGGGCGCGCCCTAAGTGCACCTTGGGTAAGCGTGCCGGAGGCTTCGCATCCTAGTGGCGCGCCGGACAGCAAGACCGGCTCGGGCGCGAGATGAAGTGCGGTCATGAGACTGGCAACGTCGGCGCCGACCGGAGGAGATGGATCAGCAACGGCGATGCGACGCCGAATTTTTTCGTTGGTCGGCGATGGAATGTCGCGACTTTCCCGTTAATCGATCGTTATTCCGTAGGCGCGGCAGTCGGCCTCGACCATTTCCGAAACGAGCTCATCGAAAGTGGTCTTCGGCTTCCAATCGAGCTTGGTGGCCGCCTTTGAGGCATCGCCGATTAGCAGGTCAACCTCGGTCGGGCGGAAATAACGCTTGTCTATCCGGATCAGCACCTGGTTACTCCTGCGTTCTCGGCCTACCTCATCGACGCCGTCGCCTGCCAGACGATCTCCTTGCCGACCCGCCTGAAGGCAGCCTCGACAAAGCTGCGGACCGAATGCGTCTCGCCGGTCGCAAGCACAAAATCGTCAGGCTCATGGTGCTGCAGGATGCGCCACATGCCCTCGACATAGTCGCGCGCCGAGCCCCAGTCGCGCTTTGCCTCCAGGTTGCCGAGATAGAGGCAGTCCTGCTTCCCGGCCATAATCGCAGCTACCGCACGCGTCACATTGCGTGTGATGAAAGTTTCGCCGCGCGTCGGCCATTCGTGATTGAACAGAATCCCGTTGCTTGCATAGAGCCCGTATGCCTCGCGGTAGTTCACGGTGATCCAGTAGGCGTAGAGCTTCGCCACCGCATAGGGCGAGCGTGGATAAAACGGAGTAGTCTCCTCCTGCGGGACGCCCTGGACCGAACCGAAGAGTTCGGACGTGGAGGCCTGGCAAAACCGCGCTTTTTCCTTCGAGGCGAAGAATGCGGATCGCTTCCAGCAGCCGCAGTGTGCCGAGAGCGTCGGCATTGCTGGGATCTCGGGCTTCACATTCGACAACACGAACGCGGGGACAACTCCTCTCGAAGGCCGGAGCCTTCTCCGAAATCATCGTGACCGAACAAGCGTTTGGGCCCATCGGCGCATCGCATTATTCCGGGGGCATCCATTTTTCCTAAGCGCGAGACGATCGCAAGCATGATGGTTTGCAAGAAGGCGACCACGAGACGCGGCTGTGCGAAGGGCCGAACACCTTTGGGGTAGGGTCTGGCTGTTGACGCCAACCTGTTTCGGAAGGACCAATGATGAACCTGCGCACCTCGTGGAGAAGACCCAGGTACCGATCTCCCTATCGGAGATGATTGGGTTTGCCGCAGAGCACCTGATGAAGATGGAGGTGAGCCCGGCCACCGGGCCGGCCATGGCGAGAACCCGCGCGACTCGCCCCAGCGCAGTGGCTTGCCGCGACGGGGACGCGGGCCGGCACGGTCGAGCTGCGTATCCCGAAGCTCAGGAAGAGAAACTGATTCCCAGTTTCCTCGAACCGAGCCGCATGGCGGAGAAGGTGCCGACCGCCGTCATCCACGAAGCCTATGTGCAAGGCATCTGGACCCGATCGGTTGACGACCTAGTCAAGGGCTTGGATGAGCGGCATCTCCAAAGCAATACCCAACGTGCGGTGCTGGATGTGGAAGCGCCTGTCACATGTGAACCGCAGTTGGCGCTAAGGTTTTGATGTTGGCAGGCGCGTCGTGCGTGATGAGCAGATGCGTCAACTACCAGATGCCGTAGTTTCGGTGCTTGCCCGACAACTCTAGAAACGAGCTCGTGTAAACGCATTCGCCGAAAGGTATCGGCATGCAGGGCAATGTGATGACGCTGAAGATTTCGAAGTGCTTGTGTGCAGCAGATGAGCCAGCGCAGGGCCGGTCTGAAGTACATCTGTGCAGCAGACGAAACGGAGCGCCTGGATCCGGCACAACCAAATTTCGCTCGGACTGTTCTGATCTTCCATGAAAATGAAAACAACCACCCGCCAAAGGCAATAATCGCTCTCTCGTTGAACGCGACGCCTACTGCAGAGGACCTCAAAATGAATACCGACACTTTCACGGCCTATGAGTCTAATGTTCGTCGCTATGGGCGATCGTTTCCCGCAGTCTTTACGAAGGCCCTTGGCGCGACAATTTGGGACGAGACCGGTAAGCCTCATATCGATTTTCTTGTAGGATCCGGCGCACTTAATTACGGACACAACAACCCGAGTATTATTGCGCCAGCAATTGAATATCTCATCGGTGAGAACATCCTTCTGTCGCTTGATATGTATACGGCGGCCAAGCGGGACTTCATTGAAGCGTTTGTCAATTCGATCCTGAAGCCCAGAGGCCTTTCCTACAAGATACAGTTTCCTGGGCCGACCGGCACAAATGCCAACGAAGCGGCGCTGGCGCTGGCGCGAAAATATACCGGCCGCTCGAGCGTCATGGCCTTCACAAATTCGTTCCACGGCATGTCACTCGGCTCTCTGGCGGTGTCGGGTTCAGCGTCAACCAGGGAGTTAGGCGGCGTTGCTCGCCACGATGTGATTCGTGTTCCGTATGAAGGCTATTCGAACCAAGCTTTCGATTCAGCGAGTTACATCGACTGCGTTCTCGGCGACCCGGGGAGCGGCATAGAAAAGCCCGCCGCGATCATTCTGGAGACCATCCAGGCAGAAGGCGGCATGAACGCCTCATCCGCAGCTTGGCTCATAGAAATTCAGCGCATTTGCCGTAAGCACGGCGTTGTTTTGATCGTCGACGACATTCAGGCAGGTGCGGGACGAACGGGCGATTTCTTCTCCTTCGAGTTCGCGAAAATGGAACCCGACATCGTTTGCCTTTCAAAGTCCCTAAGCGGTTCAGGTAGTCCATTCTCCATTGTTCTGATTCGCCCCGACGTGGATGTATGGAATCCCGGAGAACATAGCGGGACTTTCAGAGGCAACAATTTCGCCTTCGTGACTGCAGCGGCCATGTGCAAACTCTGGTCCGACCGGCAGTTTACTGCAGGCGTCGAGCGGACAGCCGTCAAGCTGCAAGGACACCTTGACCGCCTCGTTGCGAAGTTTCCCAAGTGCATTGAACAAAAGCGCGGACGTGGCCTGATGGCTGGCATAAAATGCCGTTCACCGACCGTTGTCGGCCGTGTGCACGATGTCGCGTTCGAAAATGGCCTGCTGATCGAATCATCAGGGCCAGATCGCGACGTCATCAAAGTGCTACCGCCGATAACCATCACCGATGTCGAACTCGATCATGGCATGGCCATCCTTCATCACGCACTACAGGAGCAAGACAATGCCTAACCAGATATCTCAAGTGCCAGCCCATTCGCCTGTTGCGATCAGAGAACGAACCGGCTCGATCAGCACCGCGGACATCATCTCAGTCCTGAAAGGTGAGATCACCGCTCTGCACATCAGGCAAGCTTTCAGCACCGAAATAGCCGAGGAGATCACCGCGAACTTCAGTGGCAGTCCCGGTCTCAATGAGCGTAAAGATGGGGTGCCCGGACAATATGTCGGCGCATCCCACTACAGGAAGGATGCAACCACCTATTTCGCAGAGGCGGAAACTGCGCGACCGTACGTCGACGCCCTTTTTGAGAATTTGGTTGATCCAGTCCGAGCATTGTTCGACGCGTTGAAGCGCGAGCTTCACAAGCAGGGCATTGAATTGAGACTTGCTCGCTCGGCGCACGGTCAGGCTAATGTCTGTCGCGCTCTCAGCTGGTCTGGCAGCGGTACGTTTTCCTTGGACCCCCACGATGATGTCGCTCAGGTCCTGTGTGCCGGGAACGATTACGAGCTTTCTGCCGTGGCGCACAACACCGTCGCAGCACTCAACTTTTATCCCAGCATGGCCGAGGAAGGTGGCAATCTGCGGCTCTGGAGCCACAAGCCGACAGTCACCGACCGAAAATCGCAGGGTGTGGAGACCACCGGCTATCCCTATTCGGCAGCTTATCTTGAGGCCGTTCCTTGTCGCGACTTCCAGCTCAAGGCCGGGGATATCGCCCTAATTGATGGCGGTTTCATTCACGGGGTCACCGGTCAATCAGGCCACGGAAAGCGTCTGGTGCTGAACAGCTTTTTCGGGTTTGCGCGGCCGGATCTTGTTCTCTGGTGGACCTGACGCTGGATGTCCCGGCCGACTGACCGACCTCCGCCGACAGGGAAGATGTCACATCGGTCTCAACGGGGGCCCCCTTCAGTCACGGTCCTCGGCCGATCCAAAGACCGACATTATCTGGCAATTCAGGTGCTGCCGGTCTCCGATACGATCGCCAATTATCTATCCGCGTCACTGCCTATTGCGCGTTCTTTTCTCGTTGCTTGATCATAGATCCAAAAATTTAGCCAGAGATTGTTTGTTGCCGGACGTTCCTGAATGTTAGCGGCTTCCAGCGTTCCATTGTTCCGGTGCGGAGGCGAACACGAAACGCGAAATGATGTTGAGCAAAGCAAAAGCAACGCGAGAACATCCTCGCGTGATCGAGCAATGTATACGTCTTCTCAGATCGAGCGGACGTCTACCTTGGCCAATGTGCAGTGCGCCGCTTCAACCTTTTTCGATCTGGATCCAATTAGTGCACCCACAGCCCGGAACACGCAGGTTCAGAGTCTCTTACCGCCACCAATGTAGCTTGACACGCAGGTGCGAGGTCTCCGGGTTGTTCTCGGTAGGAAGGTTATGCGCCGACTAATGATGTAGTCTGAATAACTCTTCAGATGTCTATTGATTATGACATCAAAGCGACGAAAATTGTCATGATATAGCCTTTGTTTTTTATCTTTGTTGCGCTCGCATCATGGCAGCGAAGCACAATTTAAATTAAAATTAACTCCGCCCAATTGCAGTGAGATGCTAGAGCTCTGACGATGTTGGCCTGCCGAGGACGGCCGCGGAGCCGCAGCCTCACAGCCGGAAGCTTTGGTGCGCCAGGGACAACATCCAGCGCAAATGGCTACGGAGCAGAGACTATGGAACGCCCTCGGATGACTGCTGTCTCTCAACTTCGAGGGCTCTCAACCAGAGTGTCCGACCAGCTTTTTTTGGTCCCCGCGATGAATTTTCCTGAGGCGGCCAGGGAGGCGTTTGCGGTCGAGTTCGGCCGATTTCTCGACCAGACCGATGGTATTGGAAAACCCGAGGAGTTGTTCGACTTGTTATCTGCTTTTGCCCTGAATTTGGATTGTCCGTGGATCGCCTATGGCTCTCTTGCACCAGACCAAAAAGGCTTAAAGCCGGTGCGAGGCGATCCGGCCATCATGCTGAATTATCCTGATGAATGGCAGGAGCGCTATTCCGAAATGGGTTATGACAGGATAGACCCCACCATCAAGAGAAGTCGGAGGCGAGCAGAAGCCTTTCGGTGGAGCGAGGTGTACAATGACGAAAGCACGACTGAAGACGAACGGCGCGTTTTCGACGAGGCTGCCACGTTTGGCTTGAGGTCAGGCATTAGCGTTCCATTGCACGGCCCCGACGGCAGCTTTGCGATCATGAACTTTGCTCAACCTTGGGACGGTGAATTCCAAAATAGAACAATCACGTACTTACAACTTGCGGCGTTACATTTCCATCTGAGAGTCGCGGAGTTCGCTAATTCGAGCGGCATCGAGGAGACACCTAATCTTTCTCCTAGAGAAAAAGAGTGTATCCTATGGGCGGCGAAGGGGAAATCATCATGGGAGATAGGAAAGATTGCAGGGATATCTGTAAATACTGTTAATTTCCACATAAAAAACGTAATGAGAAAAATGGATACTGCAAGCAGAACAACCGCAGCCGTAAAAGCCCTAAAATGTGGCATTATTGATTTGTAAAACTCGAGATTAAAACCGTCATTCAAAATACGGTCCCGCCGAAGTCACGGTTGGTCTGCTGTGAAGAAGAAGGGCATTCTTACAATTGGGCCGTCTTGATGTCGCGGAGGCATGGTCCGATAAGCAGAGCTTGCCGTCGCTTCCACTCACCGGGTGTTCGGGATCGCTTCCTTCTGCCCTGCGGTTTTCGGCCACCGGCGTGCCGTCTTTACCGCGCGTCCGAAACCCCGATTGCCTCCGGTTGTCCGCTCCCGTCTCAGTCAGCAAATCACGCGTAAAACTCTAACCATACGATCCCGTTTGTGAGGTTCAGATTGCGCGGTCGGTGCGAAAATCGAACGAGTTCCGGCCGATTTCGGCGTATCGTTGAACAGGCTCTCGTCGAGCATTATAGGAGGCCGCTCTAACGTAACCTTCTGAATTTGAATTGAAAAAGTTATCTGGCCAGAAATGTTAAAACAGTAGCGAGTGAAACGTGATCGCAATATATTCTTAATATATTTTGTATTGCGATCACCAGGGGTTCGATAGATATATACGCGTATGGATACTGATATCCAGCCGCCACCATAGAAGGAAACCGCCATGTTTACCTCAAAAACCAATAGAAAGTGCCCTTATGGGAGATGGCCGGAAAGGTTCGACAAACCCGCGGTCGCCGCCATCTCCAGGCAATGTCGACCTTGATGGACCGCTCTTCGAATACTCCAGGACAAATTATGCATCACGGTCCGCGGAGGCGTCTTACGCGCGGCGATGTCCGGCCGGATTGGCTGTGCGAGCTCGTTCGCGGCCACATCGTTTGATAAGCGAGACGCGCCATCTGCAGGATGCGAGGCATCCCTGTGCCGGCACACTGCCTAAACGACGGCAGATACATCGCGACAAGGGTGCGGACTACTAAGTTTTCCAGGAGTCTCACAAGACCCAAAGCACCAAGGGATGAACGATTATGACCACGCTACCACAAATTTCACTTGCGAAACTGGCAGCCGATGCAACGCGGCACGACGAGCGCGAGCGCCTACGCATGGCCTGCGAGGAGTACGGGTTCTTCTACCTTGTCGAGCACGGCATCCCGAAGGAACAGATCGCACAAGCCATCGAGGCTTCCCGGCGGTTCTTCGCGTTGCCACAGTCGATCA
>NZ_JAMYMF010000031.1:0-96744 GCF_040318415.1 Mesorhizobium sp. M1163
AGCGCCCGTCGCTTCACCCGCCCAGCAGGGCACAACCCACGCCGGAAACGAACTCAAAACTGGATAGAAACTGGGGGCAACGTCACCTCGACCAGTCAGGGGAAATAGAATTTGACATTCTTGCCGAGATGACGGACGATTTAATCGAACATGCCGGCTAGCCGGTTTGAACTGAAAATTGAGGGATCGGGACGATCCTTCGCGGCAACGAAGCCCTGACGCCTTCCAAGGCCTCAGGGCTTATTTTTTGGGACTGAGCTACCTTGGGTGAAAAAGCGAAAATCCCGATCGGCGTGCTTTTTTCCACGACAGGGCCCTACGCCACCGTGGGCGAGGCGATGCTCAATGGAACGCTGCTCGCTGTCGAGGAAGTCAACGGATCGCCGGACTTCGATTTCGAACTGGCACCACTTGTTCGAAACCCTGGAGGGGAAACGGCCGATTACGCTTCAATCTGCCGGGATCTGATCATCAATTCCGGTGTTGCGCACATCGTCGGCTGCTACACCTCTTCCAGCCGCAAGGCGATCGTGCCCGTCGTTGAGAAATATGACGCACTGCTTTGGTATCCATCGCACTACGAAGGCTTCGAAAGCAGCGACAATGTCGTCTATCTCGGCGCATCGCCGAACCAGCACATAGTACCTTTGGCCCAGTACATGGCCTCAAGGTTCGGCGCTCGCGTCTATTGTTGCGGGTCTGACTATATCTGGCCGTGGGAAAGCAACCGCGTCATGCGCGAAATCGTCGAGAATTTCGGCGGCGAGGTGCTCGCGGAGCGCTACCTGGCTGTCGGATCGATCGAGGTCACCGGGCTAGTAGAGGAAATCCGTCAGTTGCGGCCCGATTTCGTGTTCAACACGCTTATCGGCGAATCCAGCTACGCATTCCTGCGTGCTTTTCGCGAAGCGGGACTAGGCACCCAATCTCCAGGCGACGTCTCCATTCCTATTGCCAGTTGCACACTCTCCGAACCGGAACTTCGCACGATCGGCGATCCCGCAGCGCTCGGCCACATCACCTCGAGTGTCTATTTCCAGTCGCTAGACAATCCGCAAAATCACGCCTTTGTCGAAAATTACAGAACGCGTTTCGGCCAGCAAAAGGTGACCTCGGCAGACGCCGAAGCTTCGTACAATTCCGTTCACATGCTTGCACTCGCGCTCCGGTCTGCAGCCTCGACGAAAGCATCCGACATACTCGCCGTGCTCGGCGACTGTGTTTACGATGCACCGCAGGGACGGATCCGCATCGACACGGAAAACAACCATTGTTACCTGACGCCGCGCATCGGCGTATCGGGCGCCGGCGCGGAATTCACCATCATCGCGGCCGCGCAAAAGCCGATCAAGCCCGATCCGTTTCTCGCTTCCCTGAAAGGGGCGGCTTTCATGCTGGATTCTCGCGACCAGGATCAGCCACCAGGTGACCGACAGCAGCTGAGGGTCGTGTCGTGAGCAAGCAAGTGATCCCTAATTTCAGCAACAAACAGGCGCTGATCATCCACAGGGCGGATAACAACGTTGATGCCCTGCTGAGCCAGCTCCGCAGGTTCAACATCGAAGCCGTATGCCAATGGCCGCCGCGGGCCAAGGATTTTGGGCCCGTCGACATTGTGTTCTTCGACGTCGACAACGGGTTCGACGGCATGTTCCCGTGGTCCCAGGCTCCGATCCCGCTTATCGCGATCATAGGATCAGAGACACCCGGTCGCCTGGCCTGGGCCATAAGCCAGAATCCGAGCGCCTACCTCACTACGCCCATAGGTTCGAAAGGTGTGTTTCAGGCGCTTGTCACGGCCTTCCACAACCATACCGACCGTGCCGACCTTCAGCGCGAAGTCGCCGATCTGCGCGAGCGGCTGCGATGCCGACCGCTGGTGGTCCACACGATCCTGCGCGTCATGAGTGTGTTGGGCATCGATGACGACGCAGCATTTCACCTGATTCGGGATGAGAGTATGCGCCGGCGCATTTCCGTCGAAGCATGCTGCCAGGAACTCGAAGCACAAGCAGACAGCTTTTTGTCGACAATTCCCGAACTCAGCAGATCCGTCGCTCGCAATTAAGCGCTAGGGCTGAGCCTCGATATCGAAATTGAATACGCACAGCGCCGTGCGAACGCTAGCGAAAGCTGCGCTCGCGCGGCCTTTTCTTTTTTGGAGGAAACACGCATGAATAAGTTCGATGTCGCAATCCCTTTCACGCATCGATGGGTCGCGGACTCGATCATGGCGACGCGCGGGGTCGGTCGTGGTTCGGCTCGCCAAACGCATCATCTGACGGAGGAACGACAAGGGACCTTCCACTATACAATGGGCCCCTACTCGGAGCCCGTCCTTAAGATTTCACCCGGCGACAGGATCGTCGTCGAAACCCGGGACGCCTTCGAGGGCGCCATTCAGCACGAAACCGACAAGCCTTCGCAGCTCTTGCGAATGCCGTTTCTCAATCCTCAGAACGGGCCGATCATGGTCGAAGGAGCAGAGAAGGGCGACACCGTTGCGGTCTACATCGAGTCGATGGTCCCGCGCGGCCAGAACCCGCGCGGCACATGTTGCATGATCGAGGAATTCGGCGGACTGACCGGTACGACCTATACCGCCATGCTCAACGACCCGCTGCCCGAGGTGGTTCGCAAGATCAACCTCGACGAAGAAAACGTCTACTGGAGCGACCGGGTCACGCTTCCTTACAAGCCGCATATCGGGACACTGAGCTGCTCGCCAGAGATCGATTCCATCAATTCGCTGACGCCTGACAACCATGGCGGCAACATGGACCTGCCGGACATGGGACCTGGCAGCGTGACCTACCTGCCCGTCCGCTCGCCCGGCGCGCGCGTGTTTATAGGTGATGCGCATGCCTGCCAGGGCGACGGCGAAGTTTGCGGTGTGGCGGTCGAGTATTCGGCGACCGTCACCATCCGTGTTGACTTGATCAAGGGCTGGACAATCGATTGGCCTCGGCTCGAGACCGCCGATCTCATTATGGCGATCGGCAGTGCCAGACCCCTTGAGGATGCAACACGCATCGCTTACCGCGAATTGATCCGCTGGATGGTCGCGGAGTTCGGTTTCGACAAGTGGGACGCATACATGCTGCTCAGCCAATGCGGCATAGTGCGACTGGGAAACTTCGTGGACCCGAAATATTCCGTCGCGGCGGCGGTGAGGAAGACGATCATTAACAGGTAGGCTGTCGCCGCAGGCTTTCACCGCGAGAGATAGGTAGCATCGAACCGAAAAGGCAGACTCTGACAGCATGAGAGCGACACGCTTGACGCTTGTTTGCAGCGGTATCACGCATCAAATGCGCAGCGCTGGATTTCCCCTCGACGAGCCACTGGAAAGGCGCTCGATCGAGCTGGCGCTCGCTCTTGGACAGCATCTTTCAAAGACAGATCGCGTGTTTGTGGCTCCATCGCTGCGCGCCCGGGAGACAGCCCAGCTACTAGGGCTTCGTGCAACGGTGATCGACAGCCTGCGAGACCAGAACTACGGCTTTTGGGAAGGCAAGACGTTAGAAAAGATTGAGGCAGAGCAGCCTGGGGCACTTGCCGCATTTCGAACTGATCCTGCCTATGTTCCTGGAGGCGGTGAATCACTGACTCAAGTTGCCAGCCGAACGACAGGATTCCTGGATGCAATGCGGTCGGCAGGTGGACACCTGATAGCGGTCACCCACCCAGTGGTGGTGCGGACCGCCATGATCCATATATTGGCAGCGCCTCTGACGTCGTGCTGGCAAATCGACGTCCCTCCACTTTCTATGACTAGTTTCTATTCGGATGGCACGCGTTGGACTCTCCGCGCTTGTGGTGCACAGCGACGTGCTGCTGGTAAAGATCCACCAGACTGAATGGCGGAAATTCGCACCAGCTGCCACGCCAAGAGGCGACATTGCTCGCGCGCCCGAGGAGGTGGTTGAGGAGAATCGCGAGCGCTTATCCATCGCCGAGGCGCTGTCAAAAACTCACTCTGAGTGAAGGTTGGTTGGCGTTGTAGATTTGCCATGGCAGTGCAAACTGGAAATAAAATCCTGAGCTTGTGGCCGCATTGTCCCTCGGTGGCTGGATGTTGGGCATGTCGAGCCTCTACGCCATACGCTGGCGATCGCGGCGCCCATCGATCCAGCTGCCATGCGAGATGCGAACTATGCGGCATTTTGGATCCGCGCCTTAACAGCTTTGATGTCGCGAGCCGGCGGCAGTCCGAACATCCGGGCATACTCGCGCGTGAACTGAGGGATGCTTTCGTATCCCACCGCATAGGCGGCGTTACTAATCATCTCGCCATTCGCCAACATCATCCGGCGCGCCTCGATCAGCCTGACCTGTTTCTGGAATTGGAGCGGTGTGAGCGATGTGATGGCGCGGAAGTGCTCATGAAAAGACGACGCACTCATGCCCGCTGCTCCAGCAAGACATTCAACCCTGAGCGGCGTGGCGAAATTCGCACGAATAAGCCCGACGGCGCGCGCCACTCGCTGTGCATGGCTTCCCGCCACGCCGAGGCTGCGGATCGCTCCGCCATGCCGACCTGACAGCAGCCAGAAATGCAACTCTCGGATCAACTGGGTCTGCAGGACCGGCAGTGACGCCGGCCTGTCGAGAAGACGCACTAGACGCAGCGCAGCGTCTGCAACTTCGCTCTCCATAGGATCGATGCGGACGGGCGTGTTCGCGGCATAGGGGGCGGAGCCGATCTCGACGACCAGGCCTTCAATCACCGCGGGATCGAGATCGAAGACGAGCGAGAGGTAGGGCTTGCTGATGTTGGCGCGTGTGATCTGGCTGACAGTAGGCACGTCTGCGGTAATCAGGAGGGATTCTCCGGCGCCGAAATCGAATGTCCGGCTGCCCATAATCACCCGCTTGCTGCCCTGCAGCACCAGGGCGACCAGCGGTTTGTAGATCGCGTAATGCAGCGCAGTCGGCGTGGTTTCGCGAATGAGGGTCAATCCCTGGACAGGCGTCTGGGCAATGCCGTTATCGTCTGCATGTGCCTCGGTGTAGCGGCGCACACTGTCGAGCAAGGTTTGGGTCATTTGGGAGTTGTAATTCACAATTTTCGGTGCCGCAACAGCAGTGGAGGAATAGGCAAGAAGTTACGAGGTTCGGGCAAATGCCGCCACCGTTTCAGCCAAATATGGAAACGACGCTAATTGGCGTTTTGCCACGTCGCTCTCAGATAACGAAGGTGTCTGCCATGAACCGTGATTTTCAGCTTCTAATCAACGGCAACAGCCGTGCTGGCTCGACCGGGCAAAGCGAGCCTGTTGTGAACCCCGCAACGGGGGAGAGCATCGGCCGGGTTGCGTATGCTTCACCCGAAGATCTCAGCGAAACCGTCGAGACTGCTGCACGCGGATTGCGCGAATGGCAAGCCGTGCCGCCATGGGAGCGCGGCCGCATTCTGAAGAGGGCCGCCGATCTATTGCGGGCCGACATCGAGGCCGCCGCCCTGACGATGTCTCTCGAACAGGGCAAACCGCTCGCCGAAGCCAGGGACGAGGTTGAACGATCGGCAGATTTCCTGGAGTGGGGTGGCGAGCAGGCCCGGCGCATTTCGAACCGGATTGTGCCTAGCCGGGTGGCGGGGAGCCGGATCGAAATCCAGACCCATCCGATTGGTGTGGTGGCCGCGTTCACGCCCTGGAATTTCCCGATGGCGCTTGCGGCCAAGAAGTTCGCCGGCGCTCTTGGCGCGGGCTGCTCGATTATCTGCAAACCTTCGCAGGAGACGCCGGGGTCTGTCCTCGTGATGGCCAAGGCTTTGCTAGAGGCGGGCGTCACGCCATCGGCTCTCGCCGTGATCTTCGGCCATGCCGCCGCCGTTTCGAAGCATCTCATAGCAGCCCGTGAGGTTGCGAAGATCACGTTCACGGGTTCCATTGCGATTGGAAAGCGTTTGGCCGCCGCCGCAGGCGCGGTGATGAAACCGGTCACGATGGAACTGGGCGGCCACGCTCCGGTGATCGTGTGTGGCGATGTCGATCCGGAACAGGCGGCCGACATGCTGGTACGAGCGAAATTCACCAATGCCGGCCAGATATGCCTTTGTCCGTCCCGCTTCTTCGTCGAGGAAGGTGTCAGGGAACGCTTTACGGCACGGTTTATTGAGCACGCGAAGGCTTGGCGTGTCGGCTCCGGAACCGACCCGGCAACACAGATGGGGCCGCTCGCCAACGCCCGTCGTCTCGAGGCCGTCGCCCGGCTCGTTGACGACGCGCGTGCGCGCGGCGCTGCGGTGCTCGCCGGCGGGCAGCGTATCGGCAACCGGGGATTCTTCTACGCGCCGACCGTGATTGTTGATTTGCCGGACGATGCGGCGATGCTGCATGAAGAGCCTTTCGGTCCGCTCGCACCGATCATCCCGTTCAGCAACGAGAAGAGCATGTTGGAGAAGGCCAACGGTCTGGAGTTCGGCCTTGCGTCCTACATTGTTACGAATGATGTTCACCGGCAGCAACGGCTTGCCGATGCGCTGGAGTACGGCGTTGTCGGGGTGAACGGTCCCCTGACGCACCGGCCCGAGGCCCCCTTGGGAGGCTGGAAGGAAAGCGGTATCGACACCGAAGGAGGGATCGAGATCCTAGACCCCTATCATAGAACGAAGCATGTCAGTCTTCACTGACCAGTGAACCAGCGGCAGGTCAGGTCCAGGGACTGGCGTGGCGTTGAGGGGCATTTGCCCACACATTCGAGAGTTCCCAGCATGAATCCCCTTTCCTTTGTCGATTCACCCTTCTCCGGTGCCGGCTTCCTGCCGGTTGACATGCGCGCGGTCTTCGGATCGGAGGCCTACCTCAGGCGTTGCGTCGAGGTCGAGGTCGCATTGGCCCTGGCCAGGGCGGGACTTGGCATAATTTCCTGACGCGGCGGCTAAGGCATCGCGGCAACCGCGGAAACATATCGGTTCGATATGGACCGGCTGATCGACGCCGGTATCCGCGGCTTTCCGGCATCCGACATAGAATAGATCATGCGCGGCTTGCCGGCCCGCGATCGGCGCAAGCGTGCCTCAGTCCAGCATAGCTTCATAGGAATAGGCAAGAATAGCCGAGCATCCGGCAACACTAATGGGGAGCCAGCGACGATTGTGTGTTGAGCGAAACGCTCATCCCAAAGGAGTTACCGATGACCACCATCTCAATCGTTACCGGCGGCAGCCGCGGCCTTGGCCGCAATACCGCCATCAACATCGCCCGCCACGGCGGCGACGTTATCCTGACCTATAACAATGGCGCCGACAACGCGAAGGCCGTCGTGGCTGAGATCGAGGCACTGGGCCGCAAGGCGGTCTCGCTGCAGCTAGACGTTAGCAATGTCTCGACCTTCCCGGCTTTCGTCGAGAGCGTGCGTGCGGCGCTGAAGTCGACCTGGGGCGGTGACAAGTTCGACCACCTGATCAACAACGCCGGTCACGGCGAAATGGCGGGAATCGCCGAGACGACCGAAGCGCAGTTCGACAAACTGTTCAATGTTCACGTCAAGGGCGTGTTCTTCCTGACACAGGGGCTGCTGCCTCTCCTGGCCGATGGCGGTCGCATTGTGAACTTCTCGACGGGTCTGACCCGCGTCTCCTATCCTGGCTTCTCGGCCTATTCCGCTGCCAAAGGCGCGGTCGAGATCCTCACGCTTTACATGGCCAAGGAACTGGGAAGCCGCGGCATTACCGCTAACACGATCGCGCCCGGCGCCATCGAGACTGATTTCCTGGGCGGCGCTGTGCGCGATACGCCGGCCTACAACGACGCATTCGCCGCTATGATCGCTCTCGGGCGCGTCGGCCTGCCTGATGACATAGGGCCGGCGGTCGCCAGCCTGCTCGGCCCGGATAACCGCTGGATTACGGCTCAGCGCATCGAGGTGTCCGGCGGTCAAAATATCTAATCGCTCACAGCCCTAATGGCGCGACGAGATTTTTGTGGTGGGAGGCCGCCGCGATATTCAGCAGCGGCTTTCTATCTTCTGCATGAACCACTGCGTCAAGGTCCCCGGTCACGCATATGACGCTTCGAGGCGGCACGTCTGGATAGGTCCCTTGAAGGGGCGGAGCCACGTCGAGAGAAGCTGGTTCGGTCAAGCGGGAGCGGTTGAGCTCACATGCAGCGAGCATATCGAATGCCCACGTTTGATGCTGTCAAACCGTGGTTCTACTCAAATCGACTTTAGGAAATTTGGGGCGAGCGTAGACAAGGTACCGCCTGTGCGTCCGCCGAATTATTGACTGAAGGACGACTTGAAACACATGGAGTGCGCGTTTTGAACGGACGATCCAGGCATTTTCTTCGGACTGGCCCGATTAAGTTCGATGTGGAAGCTTTTCTTTGTGGCCGACATCATTGGCATGAGTTCCACAATTCTGAAGCGTTTCAGCGAGACCGGTCCGGCGATGATGGTCAACTCAACCGCAGCCAAGCTTCCACAACCAAGGTATCAGTAGGAGATATAAGTGTGGCTGGTTTCCAGAGATTTCCGGACAGGCTTTGGTATGTGGTCCTCGCGGGATCTGTTTGTGCGGCGCTTGCATTGATGTTGGTCCTCGTTTCATCAACGGAATCCCTGCCTCTGCACACGACCTATGTGAAATATGGATGCATTCCCGACGATCCTTCGAAGCGCGAATGGGACCAATATCTCGGCCTGTCGGCCTGCAAATGAGCAGCGTGCCGATGGCTGGCTCAGCCCAGCCTTGGTCCAGTTCGCTCCGCCTAGGCTCGAAAACTCGGCGATCGCCGACGTCAGTCAGGATTTGATTGTCGTGAGCGGACATGAGGTAGACCGCAGAACCAGAAATACTTGCTGGACTCGTTAGGGGACTTGGGATGCACGAGCATCAAGAGACTTGGGTTCGTACGATATATGCGGATTTAGAATTCCTGCAGGATCGAGAGCAACGCGGATGCGGTTCATCGCAGCGATTTCGGCGGTTGACCGCGATCGCCAAAGATGCGCCGCCTTCTCTCGGCCGATCCCATGTTCGGCAGAAATCGAAGACGGTTCGTAGTACGCCAAGGCGTCATAGACGCATTCCTCGATAACGCGTGTCGCATCGGACGAAGACCCGTTGTGTCCGATCATAAAATGAATATTGCCGTCTGCGAGATGCCCGAAATAGTAGGCAATGGCGTCTGATATCCGAGCTTTGAGGCGCGCTTCTACGTCTGCGATGTAAGCCGCATAATTATGTGGTCGCATGCTGACGTCAAAGGAAAGCACATGCTTGTGGGCTCGCTCGATGACATCGGACCCATCACGGATGGACCAGAGGCGGCTCTCCTGGACAGGTGTCGTCGCCAGCGCGCTATCGACAATCCCGTCGATGCTCTCCAAAGCCCCGATCAAACTGTCGACTGCCTGTTCGCCATTATCCACGCCCTCGACCTGCGCGAGCAAATAAATGGGATGGCCCGGTGGGAGCGGAGGCGTTTGTGCCGACAGTGCGGTGCTCACTTTCTCGAAATAGCGGTTCCACATGATTTCCAAGGCCAACAAGGAATGGCCGCAGGCACGCTCTATTGCCTCCATCACCGCGAGGGCGCTGTCCAGGTGGTTGAGCGCCAACAGAACACTCGCCGTGCCGGCCGGGCGTCGGCTGAGCTTCAGCAACGCTTTGGTCACTATACCCAGCGTTCCCTCGGAGCCGATGAATATCTGCTTCAGGTCGTAACCCGCGTTGTTCTTGGGTAAACCCCTCAGATCGGTAACGATCGACCCATCGGAAAGGACCACTTCAAGCCCGACAACGTTGGATCGTGTCATACCGAAGCGGATGACGGAATTCCCGCCCGCGTTCGTGGCGATGTTTCCACCTATGGTGCAACTGCCCCGAGCGCCGAGATCAACGCCATAACGTAGATCGTGGTCCGCAGCGAAATCATGGACCGCCACCAACTTCGTTCCCGCCCCTACCACAACGAGGCGCGTGTTCGGGTCGAAGCTCTCGAACTTATTTAGCCTCTCGGTGGAAATTCCGAAGTAGTGCGATGGCGTGTGGGTACCGTGCACGAGCCCGGTGAGCCCACCCAGCGCAACCACTGGCGCCTGTTGCCCATGAAAGAGCTTCAGGCACTCCGCCACTGCCTCGGTGGTCCCGGGTCTGACGACAAGCGCCGGGCCACCTGGCGGCCCGGCAAGGACATTCGATCCGCCCACGAGCTGCCGAAGGCTAGCCTCAAGGGTCTCGCTGTTCATGACACGCCTGCGCCTGAAAACATTGCCGCGTCGTTGTCTATCTGGAGCAGGGTCGGTCTGTTTCTCTTGAAAGCTTCCTTGAGCTCACGGCTGAGTTGTTCGAGCGATTCAATTTGAACGGCATGGCATCCGAAGCCCGTCGCAATCATCTGGAAGTCGGGCGTGTAGAGGTCCACGCCCACCGTGGGGATGTCGGACGCAATCATTGCATCTCGGATTTCGCCATATGCTCGGTTGTTCCAGAGAATCATCGGAAGGCTGACTTCATTCTCAACCGCCGAGGTGAGTTCCTCGATCGTGTAGAGGAAGCTGCCGTCGCCGACGATCGCGACCACCTGACGATCCGGGCAGCCGATCTTCGCTCCGATGGCGGCGGGGAGGGCGCTTCCGAGCGTGCCGTAGCCGTTCGGGAACAGCCATGTGCCGGGCTCTTTCGAGGGGAAGAAGTGATTACCTGTGTATGCAAGTTGAGTGGAGTCGGCGCAGATGACGGCATTCGGATCAAGCGCTGCCGCTATGGCCCTGAAGATCGGCTTGTGCTTGTGGGACTCAGCGGACCAACCGGCGTCCTTTCCCACTGCCGCCCTGATGTCGGCGACTCGTCGCTGAGCGATTTCTCTCTGATCCGCGTCGGCACCGCTGCACCCTTCGATTATCGCCTGGAGCGCGACCTTCGCATCGGAGAGCATGCCGATGCGCGGGAGATAGTTCATGGTCAACTGTCGCGGATCGATGTCGATCCTGATCAACGCACCATTTATCCGGTAGCTCTTGCAGGTGTAGAGCAGGTCAGTCTCACTGAGTTCCGTCCCCACTGCCAGCACTACGTCGGCATCCTCGATCGCGCGGTGCATCGGAGGAAAAGGAAGACTTGAGCCAAGGGAAAGGGGATGGGTTTCCGGCAGGATTCCCTTACCAGTATTCGTCGTCACCACGGGAATGCCAAGTTGCTCCGCGAGCGCCAGGACTTCTCGGTTCGCGCTGCGAGCTCCTCCGCCGACGATCATGATGGGACGCTTGGCGCCCATTAGCATCGAGGAGACTCGGCTGATCACATCCGGGTGCGGCCCGGGTCTATACAATTGGAGCGCTTGCTCGCCGGGCACCGGCACCTTCGAACTGAGGAGGTCTCTCGGAACTTCGATCAGGGCCGGCCGCGGACGCGACACCTCCATTGACGACATGGCCCGGTGGAAAACCTCCTCGATGTTTGAAGGCTCGAGCAAGGTATGGGTGAAAGCAGCAATCTGCTCCTGGACAGCGGACTGCGACTTGGTCTCGTGCAGGGCGCCGCGGCCAACACCGATTTCTCTGCGCAAGTTGTTCGCGGCGATCACGAACACCGGAATGGAGTCCGAATAGGCTTCGGCAATACCTGTAGCAGCGTTGAGCACACCGGGTCCGGTGATGAGCATGCACGCGGCCGGTCGGCCTGTCGCGAAGGCGTAGCCGTATGCCATGAACGCTCCGCCCTGCTCGTGCCGAGGCGTCACGTGCCTGATCCGTCGTTCGGGAAGGGATTTATAGAAGTCGACGGTGTGGACCCCGGGAATGGAGAAAATCGTGTCGATCCCATAGGATTCCATGAGACGAAGAATGGCGTCCGCCACCGTCGTCTCGCCGATTTGCTTTTTGTCGCCCATATCAGGCCTCCCCGCCTTTGGTCAGAACCATGACGGCCCTGGCAATCTTGCGCGCGGAATTGACGAGGTCTGCCGTCCCGACGTGTTCCTCAGGGGTATGCGCCCACTTCTCGTCACCGGGACCGAGGCCGATCGTGGGGATGCCGGCCGCGTTCATGAACGTGCCGTTCACGCCGAAACGCCAGGCGGAGATGGCCGGGGCGGTGTCGTCGACGTCGAGTGCGGCGACGATGGCAGCCTGAGCCACCAGGCTGGTTTGTGGGGTGAACATCAACGGGTAATGGTTGGTGACTTCGGCGGTCCACTTGACCCCCTCGGTTTCCCCGTATGCGGACTTTAGGATTTGACGGATTTCCGACAGGCAGCTCTCTTCATCCTCTCCCCTGATGTAGCGACGGTCGACCCTCATCTTCACGAGGTCCGGTACGACGGCCGTGCCATTGTCCGGGAAGGAATGCATGCCGGTCACGACGACCGTGGCAGGGCCAAGAAGCTCGTCTTCCGGCAGCGTAGACGCGTATTGCTCCAAAGCACCGATGAACGCCGTCGAAAGATAGATCGCATTGATGCCGTTCGACGGCTCCGACGCATGGGAGGTTCGCCCATGGAAGCAGACCTCGAACTCCAGCTTGCCGCGGTGACCGAGATAGACTTGCCCCCTCGTTGATTCCACGGAGATTCCATAGTCCGCGCGAATTCCTCCTTCGATAACCGACTTCACACCCTTGGGAGAGTCCGTCTCTTCCTCGACGTCGGCGACAACGATCACATCGCCGCCCGGCTTCAGCCCGCTGCGCTGCAGGGCACCCACCGCATACACGGCCGAGATGACGTTGCACTTCATGTCACACGATCCACGGCCGAAAATGGCCTGACCGCTTTCGCCCCAACGGGCGGCGTCCACGAGTTCACCGGAGAACGGATTCTGCATGGCGCCAACCGGGACGTGATCGATATGGCCGTTGATCATCACGGATGGCCCGGTTCCATCACCGAATACCGTCCCGATAACATTTCCGTTCGCATCGATTTTTACGTTGTCAAAGGAAAGCTCGATCATCTTTTCGGCGACGAATTTCGCGACATTCGCCTCTTGGCCGGTGAGGCTCTCGATGCGTACGACCTCCTGGCAAGCCGCGATAAGCGCAGGGACGTCGATCGCTTCGTCAATGGCCGCACCAACTAAATTTCTGAGCATGATGAAGTTACTCTTCTGTCTACTGTCGACATCTTGGACCTTTAGGAACGGCCTCATGTCGGGATTAAGGGGAAATTTCGTGCTGAGCTCGTGATGCTGCCGTCCGGCCGCGTTGAGCTATTTCGTGGAAGCAAAGGCGCCCAGTGATGTCATGATGTGCTCAGCGAGCGCCGCGGCTGCCTTGTCCGGATCCCCGCTTTCTATCGCTTGCACGAGAGGCTCATGCTCCTGCGCCACGTCCATGAGATTCTTGTACCCGGCATTGTCGATCGTAAGCGCGAGGCGAAGATGGTCGAAAAGAAGTCCCGCGACCTTTTCGATGTACGGGTTCTTGGCCATCCGCCAGAGAGTTTCGTGGAATTCGATTTCTGCGTCGACCAAGCCAGGCAAATCGCCATTCTTCGCAAAATTCGACATCGTTTTGATGAGCTTGCGCAGCTTCTTGATGTCTTCGGAAGTATGGCGCTCGGCCACCGCCCTGATCGCCAACGCCTCGATGGCATTCCTCACGACATACAATTCGCGAATTTTCTCTGCACTCATCTGGATAACCGAGGTCCCATAATGGGTCCGGCTCTCAAGAAGCCCGGCTTCGGTCAGGCGGTTGACGGCTTCGCGGATCGGCGCGCGGCTGATGCCGAGAGATTTGGCGATGCTCGCTTCGACAATGCGCTCCCCCTGGGCGATCTGTCCTGAAAGAAGTTTGGCACGGAGGTCGAAGTACACCTGATCAGCAACCGAATTACGCTGGATCACCAAGCCGTTGGTTTCATCTTGTTTCACGACACCCATGGCGGGCCTTTCTTCATGGTTGGCGCAGCCTACCGAATTCGGTCCAGCATCAGCGCAGGCAACTTAGCGGAACTTGCGAAAAAAGAATACGAACCCGTGCAACGATACGGATCCGCTCCGTTTTCCAATGTGGAGAACCTCACCGGCTTTTCGCCGGGGAGGGTAGGCGGATTACGCCGCAGGTTTCACAGATTTGCGCAGCAAAGAGGCGGCACGGTCAAGAGCATCAACGATGGTATCGGCTTCCACTTCGGTAAGCACCAGCGGAGGAAAGAACTTCAGACCGGGTGGATCGATTTCCGCGACGCTGTGGCATAAAACGCCATCGGCGAGGATCTCTCTGTAGAGTTCACGCCCCACTTCCCGGTTGGCAACTTGAACCGAGACGGCGAGCCCGAAGGATGTAACGCCCCTGAGGGCATCGGAATGTTTCGAGCAGAGCGCTTGGAAGCCGTTGTGAAGGTACGCTCCAACTTTGCGGACGTTCTCCAACAAAGCTGGACTTGAGGCGACGTCAAGCACCTTCGCCGCGACAATACAGCTGATCTCGTTGCCGCCGAGGCTGGAGATATACGCGAACCGATGCTGATTCATGCACTGCTCGTAGATCTCTGCCCGCATCAATACGGCACTCGCTGGGTACAGGCCGCCCGACAAGCCCTTCCCGGTGATCATCATGTCCGGATCGATGTCATACTGCTCCGAAGCCCACAGTGTCCCCGATCGACCCAAACCTGCGCGTGTTTCGTCCACGATGAACAACACTCCGCGCTCCTTGCAAAGGCGGGACGCCTGGGTGAAGAAGTCGTTGGAAGCCGCCTCGAAGGTCTCGTAGTCCATCGGCTCGATGATGAAGGCCGCGATCTCGGAGGTAAGAAGACGGTCGAGTTCCTCGATATCGCCGAACCGCTCGAGAAAGTTCGAGTGCGAGGGAAGATTATAGTGGTCGATGATCCCTTCTTCGGGCGAGCCCGTGACGATAGCCGCGAATCCTGTATGGCCGTGATATCCGTGCCTGTAGGCAAGCATCTTCTGGCGCTTGGTAACGCGGAACGCGAACATTGTGGCCAGATCGACCGAAAGAGTGGAGCAAAGAGTAATCACGCTCCGATTCAGATGGGCCTTGGGCGCGAGCGCCGCCAGCTTGTCCTGGAGTTCCAAATATTTGACATTGGGTACGGACCAAAGCCCGGTGTCCCGGCCGTCGTCGAGTGCCTGCCGCAGCGCAGCCAAGATCTCCGGATGGCGATGTCCCAACGCGTGCACGCCGCCGCCGGTGCCGCAGTCGATCAGACGCCGCTTGCCCTCGATGTCCCACATGTAAACGCCTTCGCGTTTGCCGATGACGAATTCAGCGCCTTTCGCCTTCTGCCGCTCAGCATTTGACCGCCAGGACCGCTCGATGAAGGCGTCGAAAATTTTGGCACTTGTATGAAGTTCCTTGTCGTCCACGGATATCATTTTGCTATTCCATTCTCGCAGTCACTGCGCATCCAAAGTGAAGTGCCAAACCTTCGAGACGATCTTCCATCCGGCGGCGGTTTTGACGCAGGTCAGTTCGTCCACGAAGTTCTTCGGAATGAAAATCTCCTTGACCCGAAGATGAGCTGTCGTGGGGCTGGCGATCTCGATCGCAACGACCTCGTCTCGCCTCGGATCGTTGCGGGAAGCCGGTGAAACACGGCCCCGCACGATCTCGAGGTACTTGTCGACACCCATGATTACGGGTTCCGCTTCGGTGAAGCAGTAGAGCATGGCTGCGGGATGAAATATCTCAGCGAAAAGGTCCGCCTTCCCGAAATACAGCGCGTCGAAGTACTTGTTTGCGAGCTCGCGCAACGCGGCTTGGCCTGACATGATGTCCTCCCTTGCGTTTGTTCTATTCGGGCTGATCAAGCCTGTTTCGTCGTGCGGTTCTGGTGGGCTACCGCCGCCAGGCAGGTGAGCTCGAACATCAGGTTCGCGGCGTTGATGCAGGTTATCCCGGTCGGATCGAGCGATGGCACGACTTCACAGATGTCACCGCCGATCAAATCGATGCCATTGAGCGACCGCAGGATCATTTGGGCGTCCCGCATCATGATGCCGCCTGGCTCAGGGACACCCGTGCCGGGTGCGTCCTTCGGGTCCAGACCGTCGATGTCGATCGAGAAGTAAGTCCGGCCGGCGCCGATTACGCGTTTGATCTCCTCGATGACCGCTGCGCGGCCCATCGTCTCGTACTCGTCCATCGTGATCATACGGATGCCGACCTGACCACCGTAGACAATGTCGTCGTCGCCGTAGCGGGTGCCTCGCAGACCGATCTGGACGATCCGCTTGGGATCGAGAAGGCCTTCTTCCACCGCACGACGGACGAAGGTGGCGTGGTTGTACTTCGTTCCCATGAATTCGTCGAAGGTATCGGAATGCGAGTCGATCTGGATCAGGCCGACCGGGCCGTCCTTCGCGATCGCCCTGAGAATTGGAAGCGGAACCGTGTGGTCCCCGCCCACAGAAATCGGCACGGCGCCAGCTTCGTGGACACGCTGGAAGAACCGTTCAATGTGCTCGACGCTTTTCTCGACGCTGAGTGGATGGGTTGGCGCGTCGCCGATATCGGCGATATTCGCGATGCGGTATGGAGCGACGCCGGTGGTCGGATTGACCTGGCGGATCAAGCGAGAGGCCTCACGAACGCCCGCCGGTCCCTGTCGTGCACCGGATCGGTACGTCGCGCCCAGGTCCAGGGGAACGCCGACCAGAGCGATGTCGATGGAAGGGGAAATCTCCGACCGGGCGGCGCGCATGAACGTTGCGATCTCGGCGTATCGCGGGGTAACGGATGAATCAACGGGATTGAATTCGTTCGACATTTCATTCCTTTCTTGTCGGCCATTGGGGTCGGCCGCAAATTTAGATCAGCGCGTCAATGCCTCAGCAGGTGAAGCATGTGTTTGCGGTAACGGGTGAATTCCTCGCTCGCGACGATGTCGGGGACGCGCGGCCTCGGCAGTTCAATTCTGAAGTCTTCGATGATCCTGCCGGGGCGCGCGCTCATGACCAGCACGCGGTCCGCAAGATAGACGGCCTCCTCGATATCATGGGTCACGAAGATCACGGTGGTCCGTTTGCGAGACCAGATATCGAGCAACAGTTCCTGCATCCGAGAACGTGTCTGTGCGTCGAGCGCCCCGAACGGCTCATCCATCAACAGAACGCTAGGCTCCATCGCCAGAGCGCGGGCGATCGCCACGCGTTGCTTCATGCCGCCCGAAAGGACTTTGGGAAACTGGTCCGCGTATTCCTTGAGACCCACGATCTCAATGAGTTCATTCGCGATTTGAGAGACCTTGGCCTTCGGCCAGCGATTCAGTTTCGGGCCGAACTCGATGTTCTGCCTCACCGTAAGCCATGGATAGAGCGAATAGTTCTGGAAGACCATTCCGCGATCCGGGCCTGGTTGGGCAACGGATCTTCCATCGACCTTGATTGACCCAGTCGAAGCTTCCACTAGCCCGCCCACGACATTGAGCAAAGTTGATTTTCCGCATCCGGATGGCCCCAGAAGACAGACGAACTCACCTTGCTCGATTTCCAGATTGGTATTCGTCAGCGCTATCTTCGGAGCTTCCCGATGCCGGGCAAATTCCACGCTGACGTTGTCGACAAGAACGCGTGTCATGGTGGTCCTCAGTACATGTAGGGAAAAAACTTGCGGTGCGCATAGCGGAATGCGAGGTCGGTCAAGACGCCCAGGATGCCGACGGCGACGATCCCGGCGATGACCTGGTCCGTCAGAAGGAAGCGCTGGGACTGCAGGATGGCGATACCCATTCCCTTGTCCGCTCCGACGAGTTCCGCGACGATGACATAGGTCCAGGCGATGCCCGCCGTGATGCGGAGCGCGTCCACGATTGCCGGAACACAGGCGGGCAGCAGAACCTTGAAGAACACCTGTCGCGAGCTCGCTCCAAGCGAGTAGGCACTGTTCATCAGGTCACTGGAAACACCTTCCGAAATGCTTGCGATGAACAGGACGAGCGGGAAGAACGTGCCCATGAAGACGATCGAGATTTTCTGCGACTCGTTGATCCCGAGCCAGATGATCATCAGCGGCACGAAGGCGGTTGCAGGCAGATAGCGCGCGGTGCTGAGCAACGGCTCGAGAAGGGAACGGAAGAACGGGAAGTTCCCGATGAGGATGCCGATCGGCACAGCCACTGCTGCCGCGAGAAGGAATCCCCCGAATACACGGTAAGAGCTTGCCCAGACATCCTCCCAATAGCCACCGCTCACGACCATGTTGGCCAGACGACTGGCGACTGCGATGGGGCTGGGAAGAAAGAAGGGTTGAATCCAACCGGCCTCGGTGACAAGCAACCACAGCAGAAAAAAGCCGAGTACGCCGACGACGGAAATAGTCATCCGTTCGCCAGCAGGCAGGTTTGCCCTGGGTCTCAAATATGTCCGCACCTTGGTGAGGAAGCCTGGGCGTCTCTCAGAGACGCCCGCCGTTTTGAGTTCGCTTTTCATTGGAAGCGCTTGGGAAGTCCGCATCGTCCCACCAAGCTCACTTTGCCAATTCGCCGGCGATGCCGACGACCTTTGCCGCGTCCGGCGCCGAGCGCAGCACGCCGATTTTGTGATAGAACTCACCGGCCTGCGACACGAGTGCAAAGGCCGGGCTGCGGTCACCGGAGAAGAACGCCGCGTTGTCCTGTTTGGTAAAGAAGCGAACGTCCTTCAGCGTCCCCTCGAGTGTCTCGGTGCTCATTTTCAGATTTCGAGCAATGATCTCATGCGCCTCCGCCGGATTCTTCCCCATGAAGGCGATGCCTTCGAAGTAGGCGCCGACGAAAGCCTTCATCTCCGTCTTGTGCTCGTTGGCATAGTCTGACTTCGCGGCTAGCGCATCGACGATTAGGCCAGGCATCGAGCTGGTGTCGGCCAGAATTTTGCCGAAGTCGGTGGCTGCGGCCTTGGAAAGCCAGGGCTGCCACGTCACGGCTGCATCGACGCTACCGGCAACGAAGGCTGCGCCGGCGTCACCGGACTTCATGTCGATGATATGGACGTCTTCGAGCGTCAATCCTGCCTTGTTGAGGGCCTGCGCCAGAAGGAACTGGGAGACCGAGCCTTTCTGAACACCGACTGATTTGCCCTTCAGGTCCGCGACGGTGGCGATCTCTTTCTTCGCCACGATTCCGTCGCCGCCGGCCGACTCGTCGAGCGCGGTCAGCACCTTCAGGTCGGCTCCATTTCCCGAAAACAGCGCGAAGTTGTCCATCGTCGAGGCGACGATGTTGATCTGACCGCCCTGCATCGCGGCGATGGCGTCGGATGATGCCTCGATGATCTGCAGGTTTACATCCAGTCCTGCCTTTTCGAAGAAGCCCTTTTCCTGGGCGATGTAGAGCGCGCCGTAACCGATCCAGGTCGAGTGCGCGACCGAAATCTTTTCCGCCGCATCAGCAGCGTTCCAGCTCGCAGACATCGCGATTACTCCCGCGAGAGCGAGTCCCTTAAGCAGTTTCATTGACGTTCCCCATCGTTGTTTTGGCGACTGTCTTCTGTCGACAATCCTCAGTCTCATATAGATCCGATTTAGTCAATGCGAAATGGTCCTCTCGCGATAACTGTGATTTATGGGCTGGCATCACCCCATCAAGTCGTGCGGGATTATCCTGAAACGGCGGAGGCACGGTCGAAAGGCGGAATATGCGTTTAGAGATCCCACCCCTGGACAAGGTCGACATTCGGCTCCTTCGGGTCTTTAAGGCGGTGACCGAATGCAATGGTTTCGCGGCCGCCGAGGAAACGCTCGGTCTGGGCCGATCAACCATCTCAATCCACATATCCGACTTGGAAACGCGGTTCGGCCTGAAGCTTTGCATTCGCGGTCCTAGTGGGTTCTCTCTCACGCCACAGGGACAGGTCGTGTATGAGGCCACCCTGCGGCTCTTTAGCGAGATCAACAGTTTCAGAACGACAGTCGCCGGGTCCAAGGGGCAACTCATGGGCGAACTGACGATATGGCAGATGGAGAACATTGCGAGCGATCCGCTGAACCCTCTGGTCGGCGCCCTTCAGCGATTTCGCGAGCGCTCGAATGGCGTTGAAATAACCATGAATGTGGTGCCATCCAACGATGTCGAGCGGGCGGTCTATGATGGTCGTTGCGATCTTGGTCTTACCGGAAGCCGAAGCCCGCTGAATGGCTTGAAGTACGAGGAGGCCTACTCAGAAAAAATAACGCTTTACTGTGGTTCGAAGCACCCGCTGTTCGGCCGCTCGGAAAGCACGCTCACCGATGATGACCTGCGGCAGGTTGACTTCGTCCGGCGAGGGTTTGTCACTCAGGAGCAGGAAATGGTCGAAACGGGTTGGAACTCAACGGTTATTTCGATGCACGTCGAAGCAACTCTCCAGTTCATCTTGACTGGTCTCCACATCGGCTATCTTCCTGATCAGTACGCTGCGGCTTTGGTTGACCTAGGCATACTGCGAAAAATCAATCCGCAACGCTTCAGCGTGAATTGGCCGGTGTACATCGTGTCTCGGGAGAGCAACGCTCCGTCGGTCCTCGTCTCAACGTTTCGAGATGATCTCCTCAGCGAGTCACGACGCATAGCAAGCCAGGAAACAAATTGAACCACGTCACAAGAGGGTTTGGGCGATCAGCGCCAGCACCCGTTCTCCTTCCTTGAATTGCGTTTTGTCGATAAACTCGTCGACCTGATGAGCCTGGGATATACTCCCCGGCCCGAACACCACTGTAGGAAGCCCCGCCGCCTGGAAGAAGCCGGCCTCAGTCGCATATGACACGGCTTTGACATTCGGCGAGGAACTGACGCGGCTTACGAGCTGTTCCGCAGCACTGGAGGGTTCTCTGACAAGTGGGGGAATATCGAAACGCTCGGTGATCTTGATCTCAGAACCGGGGGCAGTCGCACGCAGCCCAGGAAGTACGACATCCCGCGCAAAGTTTGAAATCCGGGCAAAAATAGTTGCAGCCTGCCCCGGCTCCACTGTTCGGGCCTCCATCTGGAAGCTGCACCGCGCGGGGATGACGTTTCCAGCGGTGCCTCCTTCGATGAGACCGACGGTGACAGTGGGATGCGGCACGTCATAGAGCTCGGCATTGGGTGAGGGCCGTTTCTCGAACTCCCTGGCAATCTCCTCCACCTCGCACACCAGGCGAGCGGCCGCATGAATGGCGTTCGCGCCCAAGTGCGGAAGACTTGAGTGGGCCGCTTTGCCGAGAACTTCGATCGTCCAATCGAGCGCGCCTTTGTGCGCGCCCACGATCTGCATTTCCGTGGGTTCGCCGACGATGACGGCGAGAGGCTTCGGGACGGACTTCTCGATATGGCGGACGATCGGTTTCACACCTTCACAGGAAATCTCTTCGTCATAAGAAAACGCAAGGTGGAGCGGTTTCCTAAGCTCGGCAATGGGAATGGTAGCGGCAAGCGAGAGGGCAAGGGCGAGGAAACCCTTCATGTCCACCGCCCCACGCCCATAGAGGCGCCCATCCGCCTGTCGCAACGCGAATGGGTCGGAGGTCCAGGACTGGTCCCCCGCGGGAACGACGTCCATATGGCCTGACAGGACAATCCCGCCCGAAACCATTGGCCCCAGCGTCATGAGCAGGCTGGTTCGGGTGCCATCGGGCGAGGGGAACCTTTGGATGGCTGCCCCCAAGGATTTGGCGAACGTTTCGACATAGTCCACGATGTCGTGATTGGATTGACTCGATAGCGACTTGAATCCCACCAGCTTGGACAGGATCTCGATAGCGTCTGTGGAGGGCATCCTTCATCCTTTGGTTCCAGTGGGTGCGACGGCGACTCAGCCCGAAGGATGAAGCCGCCGTCGCCGTCCGCCGGCAAATGGGAGGATGCCGTTGGTCGCCTCGCCAACACTGTTCATTTCGCGGAGTATGAGAGGTGAGCCAGGCAAGCCGATATCTCCTTCAATACATCCAACCGCCGAAGACGAACGTTTCCCAGACTTGGCTCTTAGTAGTCGCCAATCGGACGGCACATGATGTCAAACTTTCAAACAAGGGTTTGAGGGGCCTCGTGTCGACAGTGGACAATCGGTTTGCGATGCTAGATTTCGGCAAGGTGTGAGATGAGGTTTCAGATTGGACTGGGTTGGACAGATCGCATCGGGCACGATTTTGACCGTTGGGCTGGCACTTGCGACGCTTCCGGTAGGGCTGTTGCTTGGATTGGTGCTGGCCTTGGCATCAAGGTCGGAAAGTCTTTGCCTCCGGTTCGTTGCGGCGGTTTACTCGACAGTCTTCCGCGGCTTGCCGGAGCTTCTGACGCTGATCGTGATCTATTACGGAGCGCAGGAACTGCTTAATCAGTTCGCTGACGAAATCGGGATCGACGGATTTGGCGAGATCAGCCCGTTCGCAGCCGGCGTATTCTCCTTGGCTCTCGTTTTCGGGGCCTTCTCCGCGGAAGTCTTCCGGTCTGCGCTGAACTCCATTGCCAGCGGCCAGGCCGAGGCCGCGCAGGTGATCGGCCTTAATCGCTTTCAGACATTCAAGGATGTCATCGCACCGCAGATGCTGCGGGCGGCGATGCCTGGCCTGTCGAATACGTGGATTGTATTGTTGAAAGATACATCATTGGTCTCGATCATCGCGCTCAATGACCTCATGCGGACGACCAGCCTGGCGGTATCGAGCACCAAGCAACCCTTCGAGTTCTACGGGGCCGCCTGTATCATCTATCTCCTGTTGACCACGGTCTCCGAACGCACCGCGGGCGTTCTCGAGGTACGGCTCTCGCGTGGATATGCCAGGACCGCGTCTTGAACCTGTTCCTGCCCGATTTTGCCCCTCAGCTTTTGGCCGGGTTTGCCGTCACCCTGAAGATCGTGGCCATGTCCGCCTTGCTGGGGTTCCTTGCAGCGATTCCGCTAACGATGGCGCTTCTCAGTAGTCGTGCATCCATCCGTCTCATAGCTAGTTCATACCTGCTCTTCTTCCGCGGTACGCCGCTGCTCGCGCAGCTTTTCCTGGTCTACTACGGAAGCGGTCAGTTCCGCGCAGCTCTGGAGGGTGTCGGCCTCTGGTGGCTATTCGCGGACCCTTTCTTTTGCACGATCTTGACGTTTTCACTGAACACCGCAGCCTATCAGGCCCAGATTTACCGGGGCGCAATAAACTTGGTAGCGCGCGGACAAACTGAGGCGGCACAGACCCTCGGTTTGTCCCGCTACAACACGTTTATCTACATCTTGATTCCGCAGGCGATGGTCGTCGCGGTGAGACCGCTCGGCAATGAGCTTGTCCTTCTTGTAAAGGCGAGCGCGGTCGCTTCCATCGTCGCCGTCTATGATCTGATGGGCGCCGCCAGATTGGTCTATGCGAGGAGTTTCGAACTAAGCCCATATCTTTGGGCAGGGCTTATCTACATCTGCTGCGTCGAGGTGCTCAGGTTGAGCTGGAATGTCCTTGACCGTCGGTTTCGGCGGCATCTGCCGAACAGCCATTGACAGATGTCTGCGCATCGATAAATTGGCGACTGTCGACAATAAAAACCTGTCGATCCCCCGGAGGAACAAATGAATTTGAAACGTCTTATGACGGCAACCGTCTTTGCGGCTGTCTGTTCGGTCAACTCGGCTTACGCACAGCAGATGCTGAAAATAGGAACGGAGGGTGCCTTTCCTCCCTTCAATTTTGTCGATGCCAACGGCCAGCCGCAAGGGTTTGAAGTCGATCTCGGTTATGCGATCTGCAAGGCGGCCAAGCTCACTTGCACATTTACCGCCATTGCGTTCGACGGTCTGATTCCTGCACTCAAGGCAAAGAAGATCGATGCGATCATCGCCTCGATGAACATCACCGACGAACGCAAGAAAGTCATCTCGTTCGTGGGGCCCTATTACGTCGATCCGCCGCGCTTCGTTGGCAAATCTGGATCGTCTGCCGATGTCAGCCCGGCGGGGCTTAAGGGCAGAACCATCGGTGTAGCGTCGGGAACGATCAGCGAGAGTTACGTTCGCGACGTTGCCGGGACAACAGCAAAAATCACGAGCTATCCGAGCCTGGACAATGCCCTTCTTGACTTGTCGGCCGACCGCGTCGAACTCGTCCTTGACAACGCAATCGCCCTCTCCGAGGGATTTTTGAAGAAGCCTGAAGGAAAGGGGTTTGAGTTTATCGGACCCGCGCTGTCGGACACCAAGCATTTCGGCATCGGCCCAGGCATTGGAATTCGCCAGAACGATAAGGCTACGGCATCTGCGCTTGCTTCAGGTCTGAAGGCGGTACAGGACTCCGGCGAGTTCAAAGCATTGAGCCAGAAGTATTTTGGCATGGATATCTCTCCGAAGAAGCCATGAGCATTCGGAGCAAGAGCATGGATTCTGAACGACACACAACCACTCCGGCGATCGATGTCGCCGGAGTGTCCAAACGATTTGGCCTACACCCGGTTTTGACGGCAATCACCTTGCAGATGCCTGTCGGAAAACGGTTCGTCGTCTGCGGTCCGTCGGGGTCGGGCAAGTCGACCCTTGTACGCTGCATCGTCGGTCTTGAGCGAAGATCCGCGGGCTCAATCAGGGTGGCGGGTCATGATCTCGATCCGGATTGTGCGAACGCAAGACAACTCGCCGGCGACGTTGGAATGGTTTTCCAGCAATTCAATCTTTTCCCGCACCTTACCGTCATGGAAAACCTCATCCTGGCGCCGCGGCGCGTGAAGAAGATGACACGGGCTGCTGCGGAGGAAATCGCCATGACGCAGCTGAGCAAGGTGCGCGTGGAGCAACTAAAGGATAAGTATCCGTCTGAGTTATCAGGAGGTCAGCAGCAACGCGTGGCAATCGCCCGCGCTTTGACGATGCAGCCTGCCGTGATGCTCTTCGACGAGCCGACCTCGGCGCTCGATCCCGAACTGGTGAACGAAGTGCTCGACGTCATGCTGGGTCTTGCCGACGAAGGGATGTCGATGATGATCGTCACGCATGAGATGCGGTTTGCGAGGCAGATCGCCGACCAGATCGTCTTTATGGATCAGGGGGAGATCGTCGAGGTTACGCCGCCCGACTGCTTCTTCAACGCGTCCCAAAATTCCAGAGTGCGTTCTTTTGTGGAAGCCACGACAAGGGGATAGGTGTGTCAGTCGCTAGGCCTTGATGGTTGGAACTACGAAAGCAAATGGAACTCGTGACTGACGTTGCTTGGCAGCATTAGTTCATACGCATCCAGAGCTCCTCTACGATATCCCAAGACGGCGGGTTCCGTCGCGCGCCATCTCCGTTTTTTTGGCATCGACTAGATCGCAACTGGGATCGGTGGAACTGGTCGTTGCGATCTGGCGGCGAAGCCGATCGACGAACCGAAGGCGATCTGGATCAGCCGGCGGAAACGGCCCGAGGCGTCGCCAAAGGCGAGCGTCAAACCGGCGACCACGTGGGGGTTCGACAGCGAATGGCACCGCGCGCTCAGGAGCGAGCGCAGCCAAAACCAGGACCAGTCCCCAAGCAAAACCACCGGCACTATGAGGAGTTACATGACCAGTTCCGACCTTGCATCCAAATTGAAAGATGGCACTCTCCTAGTCGACAAAGCCTTGGTGGGCGGACGCTGGGTGGGAGCCAGCGAAGGATCCATCTTCGCCGTGACCGACCCCGCCACCGGCGAACACATCCTATCAGTCCCGGATCTCGGCGAACTGGAGCTCCGGGAGGCAATCGATGCTGCCCACAAAGCGCAGAAGAAGTGGGCGAAGCTGGCTGGAAAGGAACGAGCATCATACCTTCGAAAGCTGTATGACCTCGTCGTTCAAAATGTCGAAGACCTTGCGGTCATTCTGACCGCAGAAATGGGCAAGCCCCTCCAAGAAGCCCGGACCGAAATTCTCTACGGGGCGTCCTACATCGAGTGGTTCGCCGAGGAAGCAAAACGGATTTACGGCGATGTCATTCCCGGCCATCAGGCTGACAAGCGCATTTTCGTGCTGAAGAGTCCGGTTGGTGTGGTTGGCGCAATTACGCCCTGGAACTTCCCGAGCGCGATGCTCGCCCGGAAACTTGCGCCCGCTTTGGCGGTGGGGTGTTCGATGGTCGCCAAGCCGGCCGCGCAGACACCATTGTCGGCGCTCGCCCTTGGGGTACTTGCGGAGAGGGCCGGTATCCCGGCGGGCGTGCTGAACATCGTCACATCCACCAACGCAGCAATGGTTGGTTCGGTGCTCTGCGCAAGCGACAAAGTTCGAAAGATCTCGTTTACAGGCTCGACGAATGTCGGGCGAATCCTCATGAGGCAGGGTGCAGACCAGATCAAGAAGCTCAGCCTTGAGCTTGGCGGCAATGCACCGTTCATCGTTTTCAACGACGCTGATATCGACGCGGCCGTGGAAGGGGCGATCGTCGCTAAATTTCGCAATGCGGGCCAGACCTGCGTCTGCGCAAACCGCATCTATGTGCAGTCGGGAGTCTACCAGGAGTTCGCGTCGAAACTCGCAAGCCGGGTGCGCGACCTGAACGTCGGCAATGGCTTTGCAGAAGGGACGCAAATCGGCCCTCTGATCGACGAAAATGCAGTCAAGAAGGTCAATGAGCATTTGCAGGACGCGCTGTCGCACGGCGCACATATAGCGACAGGCGGGACAAGCGGTGAACAAGGCAAGCAGTTTTTCTCGCCGACCGTACTGCTCGGTGTCACCTCCAAGATGAAGGTGGCGACGGAAGAAACCTTTGGTCCCCTTGCGCCTTTGTTCTCATTCGAGACAGAGGAGGAGGTCGTGGCAATGGCGAACAAGACCGAGTTCGGTCTTGCCGGCTATTTCTACTCGCGAGATGTCGCTCGTATATTCCGCGTTGCCGAGGATCTTGAAACTGGGATGGTGGGTATCAACACAGGTCTGATCTCGACCGAGGTCGCTCCGTTTGGCGGCGTGAAGCAATCGGGGATAGGACGGGAAGGCTCGAAATATGGGGCCGACGACTACATCAATATCAAATACATCTGCTTGAGTATTTCGTAGCCGACGATCGAGGCTTGGTAAGCGTGGCGGAATGGGTGCCGCTTGCGGGAATGCCCTCAATCCGGCTCTCGTCGCGGCAATGGCCATCGTGCAGGCTTTGACGTTCGCAATCATCAAACTTTGGTTTGGTGCAACATAATTTCGAATTTCCTCCGGTGATCTAAACAGGGCCAGGTGAGTCTCGGCCTCTCCTGCGCAGCGATGCGGCGAAGCCGGGCTTCCCGTAGACCAAAAGCTCAGAACGGGACGAGGGGGTGCTGAGATCGGCTTCCAGCCTCACCGCCACCTTGGGTGATTTCGACGCGCCGGATTTTTTGAGGATCATCATCACTGGCAGGCGCTCTTCGATGCGTCACCGATGGAGGTAAGAAAGCAGATGCATGAACCAGGACATGGGCAGCTACTTCAATCGGTTCTCCGTCCCGTCCGAGGTCATTTCCTTCGTCTGCCGTCCGATAGGCCATTTCATCGACGGCAAGGAAGTTGATTCATCTGCCGACGTCATCGATGTCATCGAGCCGTTCACCCGTCAAAGATTGACAGGTCTGGCAAGCGGAGGTGCAGAAATTGTCGATCGCGCAGTGCGTTCATCCCGCAAGGCTCTCACAGGTCATTGGGGTAGAATGCCGCCGCTGGAACGACAGAAGCTTATCCTGCGATTGGCTGATGCGATCGATGCCGACGCAGATTTCCTGGCCCATCTGGAAACCATCGACGTAGGGAAATCGATTTCCGACGCGAGGTCGATCGACGTTTTCGGCTCGATCGCAAATTTTGAGTATTTTGCAGGCTGGACGAGCAAGCTGGATGGCAGGACAGCGAGCGCAGTCTCCCTACCGGGCGAGACGCTGACCTACACCATCAAGGAGCCGGTCGGGGTGGTCGCGGCAATCATCCCGTGGAATTTCCCGCTGCAGATCCTCTCTTGGAAACTCGCGGCCGCGCTTGCTTGCGGATGCACAGTCGTCTGCAAACCGTCGGAGCTCACGCCTCTCTCGGCAATGAGGGTCGCCCAACTCGCGACCAAGGTTGGTTTTCCTGATGGCGTTATCAACGTCGCAAACGGCTTTGGCCATATCATCGGCCAGGCATTGGCCGCCCACCCGGGTATCGACAAACTTTCGTTTACTGGTTCGACAGCGGTGGGAACGGCGGTTGGGAAAACCGCACTCGATACGATGAAGCGTCTGACGCTTGAGCTCGGAGGCAAATCGCCTGTTATCGTGACGAGCAAGGCGAACCTGGATAACGCAGCGAACGCTATTTTATCAGGGATATTCATGAATTCCGGCCAGGTCTGCGACGCGGGATCGCGCGTCTACGCCCATGCCAGCGTCCACGACGAATTGGTCGAGAAGCTGAAGGACGGTGCAGAGAGTTTGACAATCGGTCCTGGTTTGGATCCGAACTCCAGGATCACCCCACTCGTCTCGGCGGCGCATCGGGGCCGCGTCCTGGAGCATATCAAGAGCGCGCATTTGGAAGGCGCATTACTCGTTACAGGCGAAGGGCTAGGCGGAACGGGTCGCGAGGACGGCATTCTTCGTCCGACGATCTTCGCTGAATGCTCCGAAGGAATGGGAATTTTCCGCGATGAAATATTCGGCGCCGTTCTGGGCGTTGCACGATTTGAGACCCTTGATGAGGCGGTGGAAAGGGCCAATGCGAGCATCTATGGCCTGGCTGCCGCTGTCTATTCCGACAATGTCGACGAAACAGTGCAGCTCTCCCGGCGGCTCAAAGCCGGGAACATCTACATCAATGCACATGGGCTCCTGGATCCGACCATGCCATTCGGTGGCGTGGGAGCTTCGGGCTTTGGCAAGGACATGGGACCGGAACAACTCGACGGATTCCTGACAACAAAAAGCATCTACCTTCAACTCGGAAAGTGATGCGCAACTATTTCACACAGCGCTTCGGGAGGAGGCAACGATGGAAACATTGCGGCGAACTAACACTGATCAGGAGCTGCCACGGTTTTCGGAGCACACTCGGGCCATCGCCAGTGAAGGAGCGGCAGGCTGGGCGATCGCGGACGCGGCGGCGGATGCTGTAGATCGAGGCGAAGACGTCGTCAGCCTCTGCCTTGGGGATACCTCGTTCGACACGCCGACGAGGGTATCTGAAGCTGCCATTCAAAGCATCCGAGGCGGTCGGACGCACTACGCTCCGGTTCCGGGCACGCCCGGCCTTCGTCGCAACATTGCTGCCGCGCAAAAGCGGTTCGATGGGCGTGATTGGAGTGCAGCACAAGCCATTGTATTCGGTGGAGCACAAAACGCTCTTTTCGCCGCCCTGATGACCGTTGCCGGAGCTGGCGACGAGGTGCTCTGCCTCGAGCCTTGGTATGCCACATACGAAGCGGCAATACGCGCCGGTGGAGCAGTGGCCCGGCCCGTCAAACTATCGCTGCAAAATGCACGACAGAAGATATCCGAGGATATTCTCCGTGCAGCGGTAGGAGATCGAACGCGGGCGATCTTGCTGAACTCCCCAAACAATCCCGGCGGATATGTGTTCGGCAAGGAGGATCTGGAAACCGTTGCGAGGTTTGCTGAGCGGCACAATCTGTGGATCATCAGTGATGAGGTTTACCGCAGCACAATCTTCGACGGCGAGTTCCTCTCAGTAACGTCCATTCCCGGCATGACGGAGCGGACCATAATTGTGAACAGCCTGTCCAAGTCTCATGCAATGACTGGCTGGAGGCTAGGATGGACGCTTGGGCCGGTCTCGGCATCAGTTCATTTGGAAAATCTTGCGCAATGCATGCTCTTCGGATCGCCGACCTTTATTCAGGATGCCGCAGCGGTGGCTCTCGATGAGGCGGGTGACGAAGAGATGCGGTTTTTCGCAAGCGAACTCAAGCGCAGACGCGATCTGATGTGCGCTAGGCTCTCCGAGATTCCCCAGCTGAAATTCGCGAGGCCGGGTGGCGGCATGTTCTGTTTCGTCGACGTCAGTGCAACGGGTTTACCCGGCACTGAGTTTGTCGAGCGTCTGTACTCCACGGAACGACTGGCAATCGTGCCGGGCGTCGCGTTTGGGCCGGATATGAAAAACTTCATACGCATCTCTTTCTCGGGCGCTGACTCCGTGATTGAGAGCGGCATGGCACGGCTGAAACGTTTTTGCGCGAAATCGTAGCAACAACGTTCGCGGGATCTGATTTGAGAATACGTCGACATCCGGCGTGTCGAAGTTGGTAACTGCTCGTGGGCGAGCCGCCCCGACTCTTGATACTGGGCAAGCGATCAGTCTGGGCAAAAGGGGTCTTGAGCGCACAGGTCAATCTGTGCGAGCCATGCTACATCCCCTTCGGCGGTACAACATTTGTTGTACCTTTCGGGAGAAACGGTACAGAATCGGACGAAACGAGACAACCGCAAAAGTGTTTTAGAAGGTGTAAGTAGTGGAAAACGAAAGGAAATCGCAGATTGGCGTATCTCGGCGTTTCGCCATTGCGCCCATGATGGATTGGACGGATGTCGCGAAAAGCAACGTCTATTCAAAAACTTAAGGGGCGTCACCTCCTCGAAGTTGTACTGCTGTCGTACTCGTCAACAGCGCTTGGGCACAAATGGGTCGCGTTTCAGAGTGCGTGACTATCAGGATTTGAACCTGTGAACTTCAGGGGGGTGAGTTTTCGAGCCGGAATGCTGGTGCACTGGCGCCTAAGTATCTCCCGTTTCCGCTTACGCTTACGCCTACCGGGTCTTCCGTGCCTACTTGCGCGGAGAACCTGGGGGACGGGTTGATCGCCGTCTTCGAGCTCACCAATCATCCCGAAATCGACTGTGACCATAGAGGCGGTCCTGACGGCCTATGACGCGCTGATTGCTGGTCAGCCACGACGAGACGTTTCCTTGCGAATGTCGGCGCGCCAACCGGCGGAATGATCTCGGAAACTTTGCCTATTGACGCCTCGCGAAAACCGTATCGTGAGGAAGACCGGATGGCTCAGGGAATGAGCAGAAGCTTTCCCGTGGTGCCACGGCTTTCCATATCGGCATGTGCGCATGCTGCTTCGGCGAGCGGATAAACGCCGCCGATCCGGATCTTCAGATCGCCGCTGGCGATACAGTCGAATAGTTGTCCGGTGCGGGCGCGAAGCAGTGCCGGCGTGTGGATATGATCGAAGAACCTTGCGTAGCCGATCTTGATGCTTTTCGGCAGGCTCATGATGTCCAGCGGTCCGGGACCGCCCAGCACCGGGCCGTACCAGCAGAAGGTGCCGGAGCGACGCAGGGAGTCGAGCGAAGCCTGAAAGGTCTTCGGGCCGGAACCGTCGAAGACGACGTGGACGCCTTCACCGGACATTCGAACGACTTCCTCGGCGAATCGCCCCTCAGTGTCCACGATCACATGGTCTGCTCCGGCCTCTCTTGCCACGGCGGTTTTGTTTGCGGACGAGACGCGGCCGATCACGTGCCCGCCCCTCAGCTTTATGATCTGGGTGAGCAGCAATCCGACGCCGCCCGCCGCCGCATGGACCAGCGCCACGTCGCCGGGCTGGACGGGATAGAAGTCGGTGGCGAAGTGGCTGGCAGTCAGCCCCTGCATCATCACGGACGCGGCCGTGCGATCATCGATCCCGTCCGGAATCGGCACGAGCGCATCCGCCGGTACCATCGCCCGATCTGTGTAGCTTCCAGGCGCGTACACCCAGGCAACCCGTTGTCCGGGCCGGAAATGCTCGACTCCATCGCCGACGGCGAGTACCCGCCCGGCACCCTCTACGCCCAGAACCTTGGGATTGGGCGTTTCCGTCCAGGCCATGCCCTGGCGGACGCCGATGTCCATGAAGTTCACGCCCGCCGCGGCGACCTCGACCAGAACTTGTCCGCTCGCGGGCGCAGTTTCGGGGCGCTCGACGATTTCGAGCGCATCAGGTCCCCCGGTGCGGTTCATGACGACGGCTTTCATCGCGATATCTCCCTGGCGGCATTCTCGATCAGCCGCGCTACGGGCCCAGGATTCGACACCATCACCACATGCGAAGCACCCTTAATCGCGATCGTTTCGCGGGCGTGAGCCCGTTCAGCCATGTAGGCAGATGCTCGCGGCGGGATGTTCTTGTCCGCGTCGCCGTAGATGAACCAGCTTGGAATGCTCTTCCAAGCAGCCTTGGCCTGGGCTTCGTTGAGGGCGGCTTCCGCGATTGGCCGCTGCGTTGCGGCCATCAGTCTGGCTTGCGCTTCGGGAGCGTCGGCGGCAAACTGATCGTGGAACTTGTCCTGCTGAATGTAGAGATCCTTTCCACCGCCTGACAGCGCGACAGGAGGAGCGAGTGTCGGACCCAGCGTGCTGCCTGGAAACTTTCCTGCAAGTTGCGCAGCGGTTTCACCCGCCTCCGGCGCAAATGCGGCGACATAGACCAGCGCCTTCACATTGGCATGACCATCGGCAGCGTCGCTGATCACCGACCCGCCATAGGAATGGCCGACGAGAACGACCGGGCTTTTTATCGAGGAAAGCACGCCGGCGACATAGTCTCCGTCGCTTCTGACGCCTCGCAGCGGATTGGCTGCCGCCACGACGGAAAAGCCGTCCTTTTCAAGAATCTCAACGACACCGTTCCAACTCGAAGAGTCGGCGAAGGCGCCGTGAACCAGGACGATGGTGGGTTTGTCAGGCTGCGCTTGGGCGTTACCGAGCGTGGCCGCGATAATTGCGAGGCCTGCGAGCAAGATTTTCATTGGAACATCCTTTCGTTGTGGGGTGCGGTCTTCACCGCGTCGAGCGCAGGTGAGGGGCGGGGATGCCGCCAACTCGCCCTCGTGCCCTGCGTTTCTCTGCGTGGGAACCGAGTTACGGCGCGTAGCGGGTAAAGACGTAGTCGTGTCCCTGGACACGCGCCTCGTGGCAGGCGAAGCATGTTTCGTGCTGCGCTTCGTCGACTGGCTTGCCATTAATGAACCGGCCAAAACCCCAGCCGCCGCTCGACGCGTATTTCTTCGAATCCTTGACCATGACCTGCACCGTTGTGGCCGCGCCAGGAACCGAAGCGGGTTCGAACTCGGCCGACTGCATGCGCTTCCAAGCGAGGTTGACCAGGACGGAACCGTCCGGGAACGGCAGCGTGCTATTTCGATAGGCATCCATTGCGACTGTATTTCCCACGACAGCGCGAAGCTCGTTCAGCGGATCGCCTTCCAGGGCTGGCGCGATGAGCTCCCACCTGCGGTAACCGTCCGGGATCGTCACGCCATAGATCGGCGAGGCTTCCGTGTTGTTCTGAGCTCGAACGATGTCGATCTCCATGCAGCCGATAGCGAGAGCGATCGACACGGTGATGACGGCTGCAATTACAAGATTGCGTCTCATGCGCTCGCTCCGTCCGCACTCAGAACTTGTCGACGTCGATGACGGCCTTTGCGAACGCCTCGGGCGCTTCCTGCGGCAGGTCGTGCCCGATGCCGCCCGTGATCAGCCGATGCTCGTATTTGCCGGAGAATTTTTTCGCATAGGCCGTGGGAACGGGATGTGGGGCGCCGTTCGCGTCGCCCTCCAGCGTGATCGTTGGCACATCGATCACCGGGCCTTTGGCGAGCTTTTCCTCTAGCTCGTCATAGCGGCGCTCGCCTTCTGCAAGGCCGAGCCGCCAACGGTAGTTGTGGATAACGATATCGACGTGGTCGGGATTCCGGAACGCGGCGGCGCTTCTGGCGAAGGTCGCGTCGTCGAAGTTCCAGTGCGGCGAGGCGAGTTTCCAGATCAGCCTGGCGAAGTCATCCGTGTATTTCGCATAGCCGGCGCGGCCGCGGTCTGTCGAGAAGTAGAATTGATACCACCATTGCAGTTCGGCCTGCGGCGGCAACGGCGCCTTGTTGGCCGTCTGGCTGCCGATCAGATAGCCGCTGACCGACACCATGGCCGTGCAGCGCTCGGGCCAGAGCGCGGCAAGGATATTTGCCGTCCGTGCGCCCCAGTCGTAGCCGGCGACGATCGCCTTTTCGACGCCCAGGGCATCCATTAGGTCGATGATATCGACCGCCAGCGCGGCCTGCTGCCCGTTGCGAAGCGTGGCATCCGACAGGAACCGCGTCGTTCCGTGGCCGCGCAGATAAGGGATGATTACCCGATAGCCGGCTCCCGCAAGCAGTGGCGCGACATCGACATAACTGTAGATGTCGTATGGCCAGCCATGCAGCAGTATGACGGGAGGCCCATCCGCTGGGCCATCCTCGGCATATCCGACGTTCAGCAGACCAGCATGGATCTGCTTTAGCGGCGCGAACGCGGTGCGCGATCCGGTTGCGCTGACTACAGCGGTCTGCTCTCCGTCCTGAGCATTCGAGCTTCGGACCGCCCCTAGCTGAGCTAGAGCGACGGTAGCCGCAGCGATGCCGAACAGGCGCCGGCGGTGATGGTCTATGACTTCCGGAATCTTGATTGCGTTCATGGGAGTATTGCCTTTGCTTACGGGGCAGTCTCGGCAGCGCGATTGCCAAGACCGAGGGACTAGATCAGGTTCATTTCGACTTCGATGTTGCCGCGCGTGGCCTTCGAGTAGGGACAGGTCTGATTAGCGGCATCGACGACCGCCCGGGCGTCGTTGCGATCCATCCCTGGCAGGCTCACATTGAGCCGGGCGCTGAGAAAGAAGGCGCCGTCGTTGCTGTTGAGATCGACCTCCGCATCGATCGCAAGATCCGCAGGCAACACGATGTTCATCTTGCGCGCGGCGATCGCCATCGCGCCCTCGAAACATGCCGACCAACCGGCAGCAAAAAGCTGCTCGGGATTGGTGCCGCTGCCCGCGCCGCCGGGCGTCGAGAGCCTGATGTCCAGCCTGCCGTCGGAACTGCGCGAGCCACCCTCCCGGCCGCCCGTTGTGCGCACCTTCGCTGTGTAGAGTCGTTTTGCTTGTTTAGTCATCGCATGCATCCTGTATGAAATTGGATCTACGATCAGCGCAGCGATCTGAAAGCTGCACGGACCTCCTTTGTGAAGATCTCCGGCTGTTCCCAGGCCGCGAAATGCCCGCCGCTCTTGGCCTCATGGAAATAGATGAGGTTGTGGTAGCAGCGCTCGGCCCAGCTTCGCGGCGCGCAGTAGATTTCGCCGGGGAAAACCGTCACGGCGACCGGAAGATTGGCGATTTCCACGGCATTGAAATTGTTGGAATGGTCTTCCCAGTAGATCCGCGCCGCGGAGGTTCCGGAGGTGGTGAGCCAGTAAAGCGAGATGTCGTCGAGCATCTCGTCCTTGGTCAGAACCCGCTCGGGCTCCCCGCCGCTATAGGTCCACTGCGCGAGCTTTTCGTAGATCCATGCGGCCAGGCCGACCGGCGAATCCACTAGGGAGTAGCCGATGGTCTGCGGCCGCGTGACCATCATGGCGGCATAGCCGGAACTGTCCTTGTAGAAGGTGTCGAGCGCATCGAACGCCGCTCTTTCCGTCTCGGTGAGATGGCCGGGGGCTGGTCCGCCGGCTGTGAGGATCGCCGCGATCTCTTTCGGAACGGTGCCTGGCATGTTGACGTGTATGCCAATGAGCCCAGGCACCTTCTGCAGCGCCATGCGATGAGAAATGACGGAACCGCAGTCGCCGCCCTGTGAGACGTAGCGGTCGTAACCCAGCCGCCCCATCAGCACGCCCCAGGCACGGCCGATATGGTCTGAGCCCCAGCCGGTCTCCGTCGGCTTCCCGGAAAAGCCGAAGCCGGGGATTGACGGCACGACGAGATGGAAGGCGTCCCCGGCAGCGCCGCCATGGGCTGTGGGATCGGTCAGCGGCCCGATGACCTTCATGAATTCTAGGATCGAGCCGGGCCAACCATGCGTCATGATCATCGGCATCGCATTCTCATGGCGGGACCGGACGTGGATGAAGTGGATAGCAACGCCGTCGATTTCGGTGACGAACATAGGCAGAGCGTTGAGCTTCGCCTCGACCTTCCGCCAGTCGTAATCGGTCGTCCAATAGTGAAGGAGATTCTGGAGCTTTGCGAGTTGCACGCCCTGCGACTGATCCGTGACGGTTTCCCGCAGGGGCCAGCGCGTCGTTGCCAGACGTCGATGAAGATCGACGATTGCCTCTTCCGGAATGTCGACGCGAAAGGGATGGACAGCTTCGCTGTCTACGCTCGCGCGCGCCATTGCTGGAAGCAGGCTCAAGGCGCCTGTGGCCGCTGATGCGGCAAGCAGGCTTCGCCGCGTGAGCGATGGCGATGATGCGGGCATGGTGGTTCTCCTTGTCCTGTCGGCAGAAAGGTTCTTGCTGCTTTCGACACATAGAAGGAGATCGCCCGAGGTGCCCGTTATGCATTATGATGCAACGTTAGCGCTCGTCGGCGAATGCAGGCTTGCAGCGAAGCCCCCAATTTTGTTCTTCTCATGGGTGAGTGGTCGCCTGCATGAGCCGGGCCGCGAAGGGAGTCTCATGATAGGGCCTGCAAGCGACACGATATCGTTTGGTCCGTTTACGCTTACCGTCCGCGAACGGCTGCTCTTGCGGCAAGGCACCACCGTCGATCTGGGCGGGCGCGCTTTCGATATCCTGGCGACGTTGGCTGCCCGCGCCAACGAGGTGATCAGCAAGAAGGATTTGTTGGCGCACGTCTGGCCCGACGTCACCGTCGAGGAGGGCAGTCTGCGGTTTCACATGGCCAATCTCAGAAAGGCGTTGGGCGACGGCAAAGACGGCGCGCGCTACATCGCTACCTTGAAGGGCCGGGGCTATTGCTTCGTGGCGCCGGTCTCGCGATCGGCCGGGCGGGACGATGCGCGAAGCGAGGCCGCCGCCAGCTACCCGCAGGCCAACCTCCCGAGCCGACTGGCCCGCATGGTTGGGCGAACCGACGACACGGCCGCGCTCTCCGCGGCTTTGGCTGCCGCGCGCTTCGTCACGATCGTCGGCACGGGTGGGGTCGGCAAGACCACCGTTGCGGTGGCGGCCGGGCATCTCCTGGTCGATGCGTTCGCTGGCGCCGTGCATTTCGTCGATCTTGGCGCGCTGAATGATCCCAAGCTGGTTGCGCCGACCGTAGCCTCGATGCTGGGGCTGTCACTTCAGTCCGACGACGCCACGTCCGCTCTCATCACATACCTGGCTGACAAGAGAACCCTCCTGATCCTGGACACCTGCGAGCATGTCATCGACGCGGCGGCAGACCTGGCCGCCCGCATATTCGCTTCCGCGGGGAAGGCCCACATCCTGGCGACGAGCCGGGAGGCTCTCCAGGTCGAAGGCGAGCACGTCTATAAGCTCGCGTCGCTTGCTTGCCCGCCGAACGATTTGGAACCCACCGCGGCAGTTGCGCAGGCGTTCCCTGCGACCGAGCTGTTCTTGGAGCGCGCAGCGGCGAGCGGTGCTCGTCTTGACCTCGACGATTCGGATGCCGGGGTCGTGGCGCACATCTGTCGGAAGCTCGATGGCGTGCCGCTCGCCATCGAACTGGCAGCAGGACGGGTTGGGAGCTATGGCCTGCAGAAGACTGCGATGCTTCTCGACGAGCGCCTGGCCCTCATGTGGCCGGGTCAACGTACTGCACCGCCGCGTCAGAAAAACCTTCAGGCTACTTTGGACTGGAGCTTCGGGCTGCTGTCGGAGTTCGAGCGCCTAGTGCTTCGCCGGCTTGCCGTGTTCGTTGGGCATTTTTCGATTGAGGCGGCGTTGGCAATAGTGACGAGCCCCACCGTCGACGAGGCGCTGGTATTTGGCGCCATCGACAGTCTCGTGGCGAAGTCGATGGTCGCAGCAAGGCCGGCTGGGGCTACAATGCGCTACCGGCTGCTCGATACGACGCGGGCGCATGTCCTCCAGTTCGATTCTCAGGATGCCGAACTCACGGATTTGGCCTCCCAGCACGCGACTTATTGTCTGCGATGGCTGGAGGAGACGGGGGCTGAGTGGCCAACCTTGTCAAGCGCAGCGCAACGGTCACTTCACCTTGCCGGCCTAGCCAATGTGCGTGCGGCTCTGGAATGGTGCTTCGGACCCAACGGGGATGCTCGGCTTGGCATTCGCCTTGCCGCCGCCGCCGCTCCTGTCTTCCTGTCGATGTCCTTGCTCACCGAATGCCATCGGTGGACGGCTCAAGCGGTTCTTGCGCTCGACGACACCACACGCGGAGGACGAGACGAGATGCTCCTTCAGGCAGCCCTCGGTGTCTCTCTGATGTTCACGCGCGGGGGAAGGGACGCAGCGCATATGGCGCTGAACAGAAGCTTCTCCATTGCCGAGGAGCGCGGCGATGCGCTCGATCAGATTCAGGTTCTCGGGCCGTTGCAGATGTTCCATTTGCGTACAGGTGATTTCAGGACGGCTCTCACCTACGCGGAACGCTGTTTCGCCGTTGCCGACGCGCTGGAGGATTCCGTCTCCACGTCATTGGCGCATTCGTTGATGGGAATTTCGCTACACCTCAATGGAGAATTCGGGCGCGCACAGACCGCGCTCCAAGCCGCATTGCGATACGGGCCGCGCTCTGGCCGGACTACGACCAACTATCTCGGCTTCGACGGGAGAGTCCTCGCCGGCGCGATCCTGGCAAGGACGCTTTGGCTGCAAGGCCATCCGGATCGGGCCGTGGAACGCGCGCTGCTTACAATCAAGGACGCAGAGATCCTGAACCATCCGCTGACGCTGTCGATCGCTCTTGTCTGGGCCGTTTCCGTGTTCCTTTGGGTCGGCGATCTCGACCGCGCTGACGAGCATATAGACCGTCTCTTCTTGCGTGCGGAACCCCACTCTCTCGGACCGTATCTGGCGCTAGGACGAGGCTTTAAGGGAGAACTGGCCATTCGTCGAGGCGATGCGGAGAGGGGAATCCAGAGCCTGCAACGCAGTCTCGCGGAGCTCCACGCAGCACCCTACGAACTGCTCACCACCCCGCTCAACGTCGCGCTCGTTCAAGGCCTTGCCGCCACGGGCCGGCTTACAGAGGCCCTCGCACTGCTCGACGACACGATCCTGTCGGTCGAGGCAAACGGAGATCTCTGCTATATGCCGGAATTGCTGCGCGTGAAGGGCAGCCTTGTTTTGGCGTCAGTGCAGTCTGGCACCAACGAGGCTGAGACCTACTTTAGGCGGTCACTCGAAATGAGCCAAGGTCAGGGCGCGTGGGGGTGGGAGCTGCGCGCCGCGATCGACCTGGCTACCCTTCTGATCGATCGCAGAGAACACGAAACCGCCCGAGCGCATCTCCAGCCGCGGTTCGAGCGCTTCGTTGAGGGTTTGGATACTGCTGATCTGAAGTCAGCTGCACGTCTGCTCGCAATGCAGAGTTAGTTTGGTTCCGCAATATGCGACAACGGCAAAAGCCCGTGCCGGGCCGCGACGTCATCTTACACCGAGCAGCTCGTGACCGTCGAGTACGCAGCGCGTCTGACTGCCGACCTGCCCGAACACCTCGATACCTCGGCTTGCGATTCATTTGCCACAGGTTGCTTTTTGCGCGAGGGTTTAAGGATGGGCGAGGGTGCCGTGGGGAACACTCTATTGGACGATGACAGGCCTAATACGGTGCAGAATATTTCTACGGCTGCCAGTTGGTACACCGTCATCGTTCTGTGCCTTGCCTTGCTGATTTCCTTCACCGACCGACTTGTAATCAATCTCGTGGTCGATCCTATCCGAGCAGATCTGATTTTGACGGACTTTGAGGTCAGTCTGCTGCAGGGCGCCGGATTTGCCGTGATCTTCGCGCTGGCAGGTTTACCGTGCGGCCGGCTCGCCGATTGGGCTAACCGCCGCAATGTAATCATGACCGGCATTGCGCTCTGGTCTGTAGCGACGATTGCCTGCGGGTTGGCTGGCGACTTCTGGAGCTTTTTTGCCGCGAGGGTCGCGGTGGGACTCGGCGAGGCGGCGCTGGTCCCGGCAGCTTCGGCGCTGATCTTCGATAGCTTTTCTTCCCGTCGGCGGGGCATTGCGCTCGGTATATTTTCGCTCGGCGCCACGTTCGGCACAGGCGTCGCGATGTTCGTTGGGGGTGTAGTGCTGGCTTTCGCCTCGCTTGAGCCGATTGCGTTGATCGGGCCGCTGGCGCCGTGGCGGCAGATGTTCGTGCTGGTTGGGATGCCGGGTCTGTTGCTGCTGCCGCTGCTTCTGCTCATCCGCGAGCCGCAGCGGCGGCACCTCTCGGGTCTGCTGCCACTCGGGGGGGTGCTCCGCCAACTGGGTGCCGACAACCGCGCAGTGCTCAGGTTGTGTCTGAGCAAAGGGGCGCTCGGGATTGGCAACTACGCTTTCCTCTCCTGGTTGCCGACACTCCTGCAGCGCACGCATTGTATGACCCCACTTGAGGCGGGCGGCCTTATCGCGTTGTCGATCACGACCAGCGGGGTCGTTGCATCGCTTGCCGGCGGCGCGCTCTCGGACTGGATCGTGCGGCGCTGGGGCCTGGCAGCCCGCATCGTCCCGCTTCTTGGATGCTGCACGTTGGCGTTCGCAGGAGCCTCAGCGACGTTTTTCGCCGCTACTGAGCAGCAGATGACGCTCTCCTTCGCCATCTGGGCCTTTGGTTCGATAAGCGGCTATGTGATTGGGCACGTCGTCATGCAGGAAAACGTGCCGAACGAGATGCGCGCCACAACGATTGCGCTTTCTCTCACCATTACGGCGCTGCTCGGCATCGGGCTCGGGCCGACGCTCGTGCCATTGGTGGCCGAACATGTCTTCGGCGGCGAGGCGAACATGCAACCGGCCATGGCGACGGTGAGCCTGGGCGCGGCGCTGCTTTCCTTTGTCGTGATCTGGCCTTCGGTACGCAAAGGGTTGAGAGCGATGGGTGGGTAGGCCAGCGCCGGTTTGTGGAACTGCAGATCATTCTGCCGCCTCCGATTTCATGAGGGCGCGAGCCGGCAGGAGGTTGCCGGTCCAGCATCCCCTCCAGCAGTTTGCGGCGGTGTTCAGCTCTTTCGGAGCCTCATTGAATCTGGCTGCTTTCCATGGCATCGTTTATTGGATTTCGGCTAACCCGTTTATTCAACATAGCCAGGGAGGGACGCTTCCGGCGGCCTATGCTAAACGATCTTGCCAAGCTTTAACCGCGCGTCTGGTTCGCGTTCATCGGGCGCCATTGTGTCGTTCGGCAGCTTCCGCTTGGATATTGCCCGCCGGCTGCTGTTGCGGAATGGCGAGCCGGTGCGGATCGGATCCCGTGCGCTGGATCTCTTGATCGCCCTGGTAGAGCGTGCCGGCGACATTGTCAGCCGGCACGAGTTGCTTGATCTCGTATGGCAAGGCGTAGTCGTCGATGAAGCGGGCGTCAGGGTCCACATGGCAGCGCTGCGCCGGGCCCTTGAGGACGGCCAGGACGGAGCGCGGTATATCGTCAATGTCGCGGGCCGCGGCTACAGCTTTGTCGCCCCGATTGTGCGAGACGACATGGATGCGGCGCCGCCGGCGGTACCGGCTCAAGCGTCCAGGTCGCTTGGTCATGCGCCGCCTCCGCCCCGTTCGCTCATTGGCCGCGAGGCCGTTATCGACAGCTTGAGCGAACTCCTTCTGGAGCGCCGTTTTGTCAGCATTGTCGGATCGGCAGGCATTGGCAAAACGACGGTAGCGGCCGCGATCGCGTTGCGAATGCAATCAGAATTCGCAGATGACAACATTGCCTTTGTCGACCTTGGAGCGGTCTCGGAAACCGGCGTCGTGCCAGGAGCCGTCATCTCGGCGTTGGGGTGTAAACTCGAAGGCACCGACCTTGTCGAAGAGCTTCTATCCTACGTCCGCGACAAGCGCATGCTGGTTGTCTTCGACAACTGCGAGCACCTGATCGATGCGACGGCTTTCCTGGCGGAGCAGCTCGTTCGTGGTGCCCCAGGTCTGCATCTGCTGGCGACCTCTCGGGAATCGTTGCGTGCCGAGGGAGAGACGGTTCACCTGCTGAGCCCCCTTCCGGTTCCCGACAACGAGCTTCCGACCGCAGCGGAGGCGTTGTCGACGGCAGCGGTGCAGGTCTTCATGGATCGGGCGATCGCGAGTGGATTTGAAGGCGGACTGACCGACATCGACGCGCCGGTGGTAGCCGAGATATGTCGGCGGACTGATGGCATTGCGCTGGCGATTGAGATGGCTGGCAGCCGCGTCGGCGCCTATGGCATCCGCGGCGTGGCAGACTTGCTTGCGAGTAATGTGGAACTGCATTTGCCTGGACGGCGAAACGCCGCTCCCCGGCATCAAACGCTCGAAACGATGCTCGACTGGAGCTTCAATCTGCTCACCGAGAACGAGCAGATCGTCCTGGCCCGCCTTTCCGCTTTTGTAGGCTTTTTTACGATGGACGCCGCGCGTTCAATTTCGGGTGACCACGACAGGGCGGCGGTGGCGCCGACGGTGGGGAGCCTGGTTGATAAAAGCCTGGTTTGGGTGCATCCGGTAGACAATGCTGTCTTTTACCGTCTTCCTCACACGACGCGTGCCTATGCGGCGACCAAGCTCAGGGAAATCGGAGACCCTGAGCAGATTTCGCGGCGCCACGCCCGCTATTTCGCGGATCTGTTCAAGGCGGTTGCGCTCAAGCCAGGCTTATACGCCAACATAGAGCGTCATGCGCTGCATATCGGCAATGTGCGCAAGGCGCTGGAATGGAGTTTTTCCGACAAGGAATCTTATGCGATCGGCATCGAACTTGCCGCGGATTCATCTCCGTTGTTTATTGGTCTCTGGCTGCTCGCCGAATGCCGCCATTGGTCCCATCTGGCGCTGGGCATAATTGAAGGTCACAGCCGCGGATCCCAGCAGGAGGTGCGCCTGCAAGAAGCCCTGGCGATCTCATCAATGCATACACAAGGCAATCCGCAAGAAGTTCGTAACGCCATCGAACGCGGACTGGATCTTTCCCAGGCGGATGAAAGTGGCGTGCCGCAGATTCGTCTACTAGCCGGTCTCAGCGTCTTCTTGAGCAGGCTCGGTGATTTCGACGGGGGTTTGGACGCAGCCAGACGATGCATGGTTCTTGCAACGCGCAATGGATCGCTTGCCGAAAAAGTAATTTCTGAGTGGATGGTCGGCACCGCCTACCATCTCGCCGGCGACCAGGCAGCGGCCGTTGAGCACTGTCGACGCGGTTTCAAGCTCGAAGCCACTGTTGGGCGTGTCGAGGTCAATATCTTCGGATATGATCATCATCTGCGCGCCGAAATCGCGCTGGCACGCTGCCTATGGCTCCGGGGCTTCCCCAAGACCGCCAACGGGATGGCGCTCAGGCTCATGAACGAAGCAGAGGGTTCTAGTCTCCCGGGTAATTACAGCATTGCCGCCGTTGCCTCTATTCCTATCCTGCTTTGGGGTGGCGATACGCAGAACTCACGAGAGCACATCGAGCGGGTGATTGCTCATACTGAGAAACATTCTTTGAGGAGCACCGCGGCTGCGGCATGGGCGCTGAAAGGAGAATGGCTCCTGATGACGGGAGAGGCTGCGGCTGCCGTAGACGTGCTGCGACAAGCCCTCCGCATACTTCACCTAGACCCATTTCGCCTGGTCATTCCCCCAGCGTCCCGCGCCTTGGCGGCGGCACTCGTCCATTGTGGCGAACATGACGAAGCTCGTGCATCCATCGCCGAGGCGATTTCTTCGGCCGAAGAAATGGGCCAAAGGCTGTGGGTACCTTCTCTTTACCGGACGCAAGCTGAGATTGCCCTCAAAGCGCCTTGCCCGGATATCGATGCAGCGGAAACGGCCTTGCGAAGATCCATCAAGCTTGCGACAGCTCAGGCTGCCGTCGGTTGGCAATTGAAAGCCGCCGTTCCATTGGCCCGGCTGTTGATAGACAGCGAACGCAGCGCAGAGGCGTTAGGCATTCTGCAACCGATCTTCGAGGAATTTTCGGAGAGAACCGGCACAAGGGACCTCGTGGATGCCGAACGCATTCTGGCATCTCTGAAATAGTTGAAAATTACCCCAGTTCGACGGCTTGCAAATCGGTCTCGAGGTCAAGGTGGCGCGACAATCGCCTGAAGACCCCAGCCCAAGCCGGCGATCGTTTACACCGACCTTTGAGCAGGGATTAGGGGGGTGGTGGTGCGCAGTGACTTGGGCCGCCCAGAAGTCTAGGCTGGCACGACTTCTGCCAGCAGGAAGACCGCCGCATGCCCGCTATCTTGCCGTCTACACCATGAAGCCCGAAGACCTTGCTCGCTTTCGGAGCCTGCCTAAGCCAGAGCAGGATGCGATTGATGCCGTTGGGATGCAGCAGTGGGCGGACTGGGAGGAGAGAAATGCCGCATTCTTCCCTGATCGCGGCGGTATGGTCGGCAGGACGAGGCGCGTTACAAAGGACGGCATCGCCGACGCCGTGAACCCTTTCTGCGGCTACATTGTCATCGAGGCCGATACCATCGAGACTGCCGCCCGCCTGTTCGAAACCCACCCGCATTTCACCGTCTTCCCGGGAGACGGCGTAGATATCATGCCCTTCCTCACCGCCCCTGCGCCGACTTGAACATCCGCTAGTCGCGTGCTGGTGCCAGAAGCCATCTGACAGCTATCGGCAGCTGACCGTCGCGCTGTCGGGAGGCGGACCGTCGCAAGGATGAGAATAGCCGCCTGTGACAGACAGCGCAGGATCGAACATTTGATCGCAGGCGCGATGGCCATGAGATAGGGCGAAGAGAGATGCAGATCGCCTAAAGCGGAAAAAGCAACGTTATGACTGTTGTCAGCGTGACGATGCTGAAAAGAGTGCTCGCTATGACCATCGAGCCGGCTGCCGCTGAGTCTAGGCGATAGTCCACGGCAAAGAGAATGCCGAAGAAACCCGACGGCATGGCGGAGATCAGAATGGCTATCTTCGCCGTCTCGATCGACATCGGCAAAGTAAACACGACCACGGCAGTCAAGATAGGTCGGCCGATATCGGCAAGCCCCGTTGCAGCAACTACGCTCCAATTCAAGCGAAACGGTTGCGACGAGAGAATGAGACCTGTCAGGAACAGCGCCACACTGGGGGCGGCGACTCCGATGAGCATAAGGCTCGCCTTGGCGAGAGAGGGCAGCTCCAATCCGGCGAGGCAATACAGAATGCCGACTGCGGGAGCCAGAACGACGGGTTTCGTCACTGAGCGGAGGAATGCCTTCCGAATCTGTCTTGCGGGGCCAGTCGCGATTTCTTCCTTCGGTTTCCTGGAATTCAGTTCGACGAAAATCAAAGACATGGGGCTGACGATGATCGAGCCAGCGGCAAGCGCGACAGCGATGGGGACTGTGCCACCTGGTCCTATAACGGCAGCCGCTACGGGAAGGCCAACGCCGGCCAAATTCGGGAAAGATACAGTCAGGGCCTGAAGGGCCGCGTCCGCCTTCGAAACGTGCGAGGAAGCACGGACAAAAAAATACCATGCAAGATGAATGAGCAGCATCACGAAACCGAGTGTCAGGAAAAGTGGCACTTGCTCGAGCATCTCGCTTCGCGGTGCGGATGCGGTCGCCAGGAACAGCGAGGCAGGCAGCGCAAAGTTCATCACGAGAGCATTGAGGCCGTCTACATGATGGTTTTCAACGATGCGGAGCCTACCGGCGCCGTAGCCAACAAGAATCGCGAAAAAGATCGGGACGAGTGCCGGAAGGATTGTATTGGCCGTCATGTCGGAGGCTTCCTGCAGATACAATTCGCCTCGTGGGTATCGCCCATGATGCTCCACACGCGTTTTGCACTTTTCATGATGTGTCGGACTGACAGATCCAGCTCAGCCTCAGCCGAGCTTGCAACCGCATTTCCCAGCCGGATTGCTTCGGCTTGGAAAAGGATGGCGGTGAGGGCATCCGCTATCTGTGATCGCGCGCAGTGTGGGGCGGCCTGCGCGCCACAGTGCCAGTCGTGGGTTCCGCCGTTTGGCCCGGATCCGCGACTGACACTGTCGACATTAAGTAAAGCGCTGTTCGGCGACCGCATTTGGGTGAGTCCTCAGCGTCACGGCGATATCGGTTCGTCATCAGAAGCTCAGGCTTGCACAGGCTCGCGCTTGCCGCGCGTAAATTGTTGGAAAGTGTTGTTGAGGGCCGATGGCAGAGCGCTTGGCCAATGCGTCTCTCGGTGCCGGGCCGAGACGGATTAGATCGTCGGCGAGCCTCGACGATTCTGATAGGTGAACCGACGATCCAAAGGGCGCAGTTTCTGCTGTGGAGCGCTGAGCGAGCCTTCCGATTGTTGGCTTGCGATTATTTACCCATCTTAACGCGCGCTCCGTTCATATGCATGCCAGCATCTGGCCGTTCACGATTTTCTGAACCTCAACCCAACCGCCGAGGTGCTGCCATGCCATTTCGCCCTATCTGTTCCGCCGTCTTACTCGCGTCTTCTCTCGCCCTGATCGCCCCCGCTGTGGCGATGGCCGAGCCCATCAAGAACATTGTCCTAGTGCATGGTGCCTGGGTCGATGGGTCCGGCTGGAAATCGATCTATGACATTCTGGTGAAGAAGGGTTTCCGTGTATCGATGGTCCAAGAGCCCGAAACGTCGTTCCAGGATGATGTCGCCGCCGCAAAGCGCGTGCTCGACATGCAGGAAGGTTCGGCCATCCTCGTCGGCCACTCCTACGGTGGCTCGATCGTGACCGAGGCGGGTGTTCATCCGAAGGTGGCCGGCCTCGTCTATGTTGCCGCCCACGCACCAGACGTCGGTGAGGACGAGGGCGAACTCGGCAAGAAGATGCCGAGCGTGCTGGCCAAGACCGAAGGGGCGATCAAAGCGACACCGGACGGCTATACCTATCTGGAGCCGGAACTGTTCCCGAAGCTGTTCGCCCCTGACCTCCCTCGCGAACAAGCCGAGTTCGCTGCCCGCTCGCAGGTGCTGGCCAAGGCCGAGGTGTTCAACACGCCGCTGACTGCGGCTGCCTGGAAGACCAAGCCGAGTTGGGGCATCGTCGCCGGCAACGATCAGATCATCAATCCCGACCTCGAACGCTTCTACTATGAACGCGCCAAGGCGCCTTTCATCGTCATCGAAGGCGCCAGCCATTCGGTCTACGAATCCCATCCAGAGCGCGTGGCCGATGTGATCGTGGAGGCCGCTCGGAAAGTCGGAGAGAAGACGAACTGAACGCAGACCCAAGCCGTCGCACAGCGCCAGCATGCGACGGCTTCTTTCAGTGCACGAGGTCCTCCATGACTGTCCTTTCGAACATCTCGTCGACCAGAATCTGGGACGCATCACGTCGGTCACGCGAGCAGCGCATTGCCGCCGCCAGCGCCTATGCCCGTGGCAAGCAGGTCGCACCCGGGGATACGACGAAGCTGCTGGAGGCGGTGATACGGCCGGGCGACCGGGTGTGCCTCGAGGGCGACAATCAGAAGCAGGCCGACTTCCTTGCCGCCCGGCTCGCGGAAGTCGACCCCTCGGTGGTGAAGGAGCTGCACATCGTGCAATCGGGCGTGGTGCTGGCCGAGCATCTCGACCTGTTCGAGACCGGCATCGCGAAGAGGCTCGACTTCTCCTATTCCGGCCCGCAGGGAGCGGCGATCGCGCGCGCACTCAAGGCTGGCAAGATCGAACTCGGCGCCGTTCACACCTATCTCGAGCTGTTCTCGCGCTATTTCATCGATCTGACCCCGCATGTCGCGCTCACCGTGGCGCGCTGCGCGGATCGCGACGGCAATCTCTATATGGGCCCGAACACCGAGGACTCGCCCGTTGTCATTGAGGCGACCGCCTTCAAGCAGGGAATCGTCATCGCGCAGGTGAACCAGCTGGTTGACAAGGTGCCGCGCGTCGACGTGCCGGGCGACCGGGTCGATTTCGTGGTGGTGACGCCCGAGGCCTTCTATGTCGAGCCGCTGTTCACCCGCGACCCGGCACAGATCACCGAAACGCAAGTCCTCGGCGCCATGCTGGCGATCAAGGGCATCTACGCGCCCTACGGCGTGAAACGGCTGAACCATGGCATCGGCTTCAACACCGCCGCTATCGAGCTGATCCTGCCGACCTATGCCGAGCGGCTTGGGCTTAAAGGCAAGATCGCCACGCACTTCGCGCTCAACCCGCATCCCACCCTCATCCCCGCCATAGAGTCGGGCTGGGTCGAACAGGTGCACAGCTTCGGCTCGGAAGTCGGCATGGACGACTATATGAAGGCGCGGCCGGACATCTTCTTCATTGGCCGCGACGGTTCGATGGCGTCCAACCGCATGTACTGCCAGTCGGCCGGGCTTTACGCGACCGACTTGTTCATCGGCTCGACTCTGCAGATCGATCTTCAGGGCAACTCCTCGACCTTCACCCGCGACCGCATCGCCGGCTTCGGCGGAGCGCCAAACATGGGCTCGGATCCGCATGGACGGCGCCATGCCAGCGAGGCCTGGTTGAAGGCGGGCCGTGAAGCCGCCGGGGAGGCGACGAGCCTGCCGCGCGGGCGAAAGCTGGTGGTGCAGATCGTCGAGACCTTCGGCGAAAAGCTCGATCCCACCTTCGTTGAGAGCCTCGACAGTGTCGAACTGGCCAAATCGCTCGATCTCGCGCTTCCACCGGTGATGATCTATGGCGACGACGTCAGCCACATCGTTACGGAGGAGGGCATCGCCAACCTTCTGCTCTGCCGCACAGCATATGAGCGCGAGCAGGCGATCCGCGGCGTCGCCGGCTATACCGATGTCGGCCGTGCCCGCGACCGCAAGGCCGTGGAGGATCTGCGCGCCCGCAAGGTGATCCTGCGGCCGGAAGACCTTGGCATCGATCCGCTCGAGGCCAACAAGAGCCTGCTCGCCGCGCGCTCTATCAAGGAGCTGATGCACTGGTCGGGCAACCTCTACGATCCGCCGGCCAAATTCCGCAATTGGTGAGGAGGCGGCACATGGAAATACTCAAAGTCCACCACAAAACCCGCAGTCCAGCTGCCGGCACCGTCGGCAGCGCTCTCGTCGGCGTCGTCGCCTCCGGCAATCTCGAAGTGCTGCTGGAACGCACGCTTGCCGGTACTGATTGCAACGTCGAAATCGCCACCCTGGTGCGCGGCTATGACGATGTCTGGAAGGCCGTCGTCGCCGATTTTGTCGAGCGCGCCTCGCCGGGCGGCCTGCGCATCTCCATCAATGACAGCGGCGCCCGACCCGACACGGTGATGCTGCGGCTGTTGCAGGGCGTGCGGACTATGGAGGCGGGCCATGACTGACCTGAAGCATCCCGCTGCCGATACCGCAAGCTGGTTCCTCTCGACCGCACGCGAGCGCCTCGCGGGGCTGCTCGATCCGGGCAGTTTCGCCGAGTTCTTGCCCCCGACGGAGCGCGCGCAGAGCCCCCATCTCGCCCTGTTCGACCTGCCCGCCGCCTTCGATGACGGCATGGTTGTCGGGCGCGGCCAGCTCGGGAAACGTGCCGTTCTTGTCGCGGCACAGGAAGGCCAGTTCATGGGAGGTACCTTCGCCGAGGTGAGTGGGGCCAAACTCGTCGGCCTGCTGCGCGCCGCACGCGAAGATGCGAAGCTGCCGCGCATCGTCCTCTTGCTGCTCGACAGCGGCGGAGTGCGATTGCAGGAAGCCAATGCCGGCGAGCTCGCAGTGGCCGAGGTGATGCGCGCCATCGTCGAGGCGCGCGGCTACGGAGTGACTGTCATCGCTCTCGTCGGCGGGAGAGCGGGCGCCTTCGGTGGTGCGGGCCTCGCCGCCGCCACTTGCTCGCGGATCGCCATTTCGGAACAAGGGCGCACCGGCGTGTCAGGCCCGGAGGTGATTGAGACCAACAAAGGCGTCGAGGAATTCGACTCGCAGGACAAAGCGCTGGTTTGGAGCGTGACTGGAGGACGCAATCGCCGCCTGCTCGGGGGCGCCGACGCCTATGCCGGGGACACTGTGGCGGGCTTCCGCGACGCCGTGCTCGCGTTGATCGACCGAGCGCCGCCTTTCGATCTCGCGACCCTGCGCGCCGAGCAACGACGGCTCGCCGACCGGATAGTGCGCCTTGGAGCGTGCAACTCCGCGGTCGAGATGTGGGTAGCGCTCGGCATTGCCGAACCGCAAACCATACGGAACTTGGATGACGTGGCCTTCGCGGGAATCGTCAAAGGCCTGAGAGGAGCTGCTTATGAAGCTCGATGAGATCCTCTCAAGTCTCTTCCTCATGGGGCACAACATCGATCCCCGGCCCGATCATCTGATCCTCGGCACGGGAAAGCGGGCCAATGGTGGCACGGTCGAGGTGGTCGGCATCGCCGACGGCGAGGCATTGGGGATCGAGGGCGTGCTGCCGCTGGCCCGTCGCGTGCTCGACATCATCGCGACCGGCGGCAAGACACCGATCCTCGTCATCGTCGACACGCAGGGCCAACTCATGTCCCGCCGCGACGAGATGCTCGGCCTCAACGAGTATCTCGCCCACCTGGCGAAATGCCTGCTGCTGGCGAGCCGCAGCGGCCATGCCACCGTCGGGTTGAATTACGGCAAGGCCGTCGCCGGCGCGTTCCTCGCTACTGCGCTAGCCACCGACGTCCTTGTCGCGCTTCCAGACGCCGCGCCGGCGGTGATGGACTTGCCCTCCATGGCGCGCGTGACCAAGCTGCCGGAGGAGAAGCTGAAAGAGCTGTCGCAAACCACCCCGGTTTTCGCACCCGGCCTTGCCTTTATGAGCGCCGTCGGCGCAATCGCGCAGATTTGGGATCCCGCGAAATCGCTCGCCGATCAGCTCGAGGCGACGCTAGCGGCTGTCCCCGAACGCGATAAGCGAGACGTGCTCGGCGCCGAACGTGGTGGGCGCGCTGTCGCCGCGCAGATCGCGCGGCGCGTGGCACACCAAGCGTCCGGTGACGACTATGTCTAACAATGCCTATCGCCGCCACGATCTGCTGCGCGTAGAGCCAGGGGCGTGGAGGGAGATGCTCCTCGCTGCCGGCAGCCTCGACCGTCTGGCCGATGAGCCCCGGCCGTTGGTCGAAGGCTGGGCCGAACGCGGCTTGCCGGTGATCGTGCGGCGGGGCGCCGCGGGTGACGACGAGAGCGCGATCGCCATCGGCCTCCCGCTGCCGCCCACACTCGGCAAGCTAAGGCTGGGCTTTTTCATCGCTCCCAAGCACGTTGCGGCAAGTGTCGCGGCGCACTCCGTGGCCGAGGCAACGCGGTCGGCCCCCGCGCACCTGCGCCCACAGCTGGAAGCTGCTGACGCTCTCGCGATGCGGCTGGGGTTGCGGCCGGCCGTCTTCGGCGCGCTGCTTTGGCAGCATCTGACAGGGCTTACCTATCTGCGGGCCGGCTCGGACATCGACCTCATCTGGCCGGTATCACGCCGAGAAGACCTGGATGAACTGCTTGACGGTCTCGCCACGCTCGACGCCGCAGGCCCGGCCCGACTCGACGGCGAGATCATCCTGAACACAGGCGAAGGCGCGAACTGGCGCGAACTGCGCAACGCACTGACCCGCCCTGGCGGCACAGTCCTGATCAAATCGATGCACGGAGCGGAATTTAGATGCGCACGACATCTCTTCGTGTGACCGCGAGTTTCCCGAAGCGCGCGCCGGCGCACGGGAGGGCATCGCTCGCACCTGTCGACGCCGAACGGTTCGGCGGCATGGCTACAGACGCGCTGCTCGCCGAACTCGACACCTGGCCGAAGCCCGGCCTCGTCAGCCCGCTCGACAACGGCAGCCATGACGACATGGACTATGGCACCTTCCTGAGCAGCATAAACGGCATTCGCCCCTTCTATGCCGAGCTTGCCGCAGCCGGCGCGGCGGGCGCCGATATGGCAGAGTTACGGCGAATAGGTGGGCTCGCAGAAGACGCCATGCTCGCTGCCACCGGAGGGGTAAACACCCATCGCGGCGCAATCTTCGCGCTGGGATTGCTATGCGCAGCAGCCGGTGCGGCATGCGCCGATCGGCTCCGTCTTTCGGCAAAGCGGTTGACGCGGATAGTCGAAGAGCGCTGGGGTGGAGAAATCACGCGCGGCCCGATCCCGCTGAACAGCCACGGCAGCGGTGCGCTGCGGCGCTTTGGCGCTGGCGGTGCGCGTGTGGAGGCGGCCGCCGGCTTTCCGCACGCACGGACCATCGGCCTTCCGGCGATGCTGGCCGGGCGGGTGCTCACTGGCGACGAAGGGGCGGCGCGGGTGCATGCCTTCTTCGCATTGTTGGCGGTGATGGAGGACACCAACCTGCTCCACCGCGGCGGCATAGAAGGGCTGCGGGACGCACGCCGCGCGGCATGCGATTTCCTTCTCGCCGGAGGCGTCGGCCGGACGGACTGGCTTGCCCATGCTATGGCCGTGCACCGCGCATTTGTGACGCGGCGCCTCAGCCCGGGTGGATCGGCCGATCTGCTGGCCGTAACGATCTTCCTCGATCATGTCGAGAATACGCCGTGAGCGGCATCGCGATATTGTGCTCGGGACAGGGTAAACAGAGCGCGGCCATGTTCGATCTCGTCGTCTCTGAGCCGGCGGCGGCACCCGTCTTCGCGCTCGCCGCCGGGGCGCTCGGCGGTCGCGATCCGCGAGACCTCGCCCACAGGGGCGGCGACATCATTCACCGCAACGACGTTGCGCAGGTGCTTTGCTGCGCGGCGGCGCTCGCGGTATGGGCGGTGGTAGACTCGTCAGCTTCGCGCCCGCTCACCGTCGCCGGCTACAGTGCCGGCGAAGTGCCAGCCTGGGCGGTCGCCGGCGTCATGGACGCATCGAGCGCCTTCGATCTTGTGACGCGCCGCGCCGCCCTCATGGACGAGGCTACGCACGAGCCTTCCGGGCTTGCCGCCATTATCGGCTTGCCGCGCGATGTGGTCGACAGAATTTGTCGCGCCTATGGGCTCGACGTCGCCATCGTCAACGGTCCGCTGCACCTCATCGTCGGCGGACGCGCGGTCGGCCTCCGGCTGGCGCTCGCGGACGCCACGGCGTGTGGCGCCACCCGCGCGACGGTGCTGCCGATCCACGTCGCATCCCACATACCGGCTCTCAAAGCCGTGAGCGAGCGGCTTGGCAGGCTGATGAGCGAAACCGTCACGGACGCCAGTTTGCCGAGCGATGTCCGACTGATCAGCGGCATCGACGGGGTGCCTGTTCGCAGCGTCGCCGATGGTCTCGTCAAGCTCGCGGCTCAGGTCTCGACAACCATCGATTGGACGGCCTGCATGGATGCTTGCCGCGCCTCCCGTCCCACCCGCGTGCTCGAACTCGGACCTGGCAACGCGCTGTCGCGGATGATGACCGAGTTCGAGCCCGGCATACCAACGCGCAGCGCCGCCGATTTCCGCTCCGTAGCTGGCCTGCGCCGGTGGATGGAAGTGGCGTCCTAAACATTCGACACAGATGCGGGACCGAACCGCTCATGAAGGGAGATAACGCATGACTATTCTCTACTCGACCAAGGTAACAGCAACGGGCGGCCGCAAGGGAGCGATCCGCAGCGAGGACGGCATTCTCGATCTCAAGCTTGCCATCCCCAAGGAACTGGGTGGCATGGGCGGCGCCACCAATCCCGAACAGCTCTTTGCCGGTGGCTATGCCGCGTGTTTTGAAAACGCGCTGTTGCGCGTTGCTCGGCAGTCGGGGCATCGCTTCGCCGACGGCGACGTGATCGTCGTCGCTGAAATCGGCCTCAGCCGCAACGAAGCCGATGCCTTCGTGCTGCACGCCTCTCTCGCCGTCACCGTCTCCGGCGTCGATCAAACGACAGCCGAGGAGCTGGTGAGAAATGCCGACGCCATTTGCCCCTATTCCAATGCCGTCCGAGGAAACGTCGATGTCGCGAAGGCAGTGGTTGCCGTATGACGATCGGCCAGAAACAATGATGATGGCGTTCCGCATGTCGCAGGTCAGACCGACTTTCGGAATTTCTCCGGGCCGAATGTCAGTTGCTTTTACCGCAAGCCAAATGGCCTAACCCTATACGAGGGGGTGCTGGCGAATGAGGATCTGCGGGGTGGGACGACCGCCAATCCTATCGTCGAAGGCGTTGTGAAGACGCCGCGGTGGAGTTGCCGCGCGGGCATCCGGATTCGCCGGCGGGGCCGATGCGGTTGGATTGGCCTTAATTCAAGTTGACAAGCGCGGTTCTACACGTCGCCGTTGCACGAACTTGATAAGGCCGCTTCTAGATGGCATCGTTTCTCGCAGTCTTGGTTTGTGCAATTCGTGGTGTCCCAATAGGCAAGACACTTCTCACCGGAAATCGGACGAGCAGAGGCCCCGCCTACGGCGCCCATCTGGCCGAATGCTTTGGCTTGCCGGCGGTACCCACTCATGTTCATCACACGCTGCAGCGCGGCATGCTGGCAGTCTCTGAATTGAAATCCCGAGTGCCCCCGGCGGACCCAAACCCGTCTCTCGGCTATAACAAAGCCTATCAGGTGATCGTGCAGTTCAAGAATATCCGGCGGGAGCTCTGGCTGAACGGTCGGTTCACCTCGATCGACGCCCTCCGTGCCAGGGAAACTTACGTCGTCGATCTGAGACAGGAACCACGGGTCCTTCTACAGAATCCTTGGCATAACGTGAATTTCCACATGCCGATTACGACCCTGAAGGCATATGCCGAGCAGAACGACATGCCGGTATTCGCGGACCTTGCTCAGCCTCCAACGATTGGCCACGACGATCCTGTGATGCGTCAACTTGCCCGGGCGGTCTCGGCAGCATTTGCCCATCGTCACCAGGCGAGCGGACTCCTGCTCGACACGATCCTCGATGCTGTCTGCGCCAATGTGCTCGGGCGGTATGGCACATCGAGAAGCGCGGCATCAGTCCGGTCCCGTGGTTTGGCGCCTTGGCAGGAGCGTCGCGCGAAGGAGCTGATGGACGAGCACCTGGATGTGTCCATGTCGAAACTCGCCGAGGAGTGCGGTCTTTCGGTCGCCCATTTCGGCCGAGCCTTCAAGAGCTCCACGGGCATTGCGCCGCATCAGTGGCAACTCGGCCGTCGTGTGAAGCGGGCGCAGGCGCTGCTGACGGGCTCGTCGCTTCCGATTGCGGAAATCGCTCTCAAGTGCGGGTTTTCGAGCCAAAGCCATTTCGCCACTGCCTTTAAGGAAAATATCGGCGCAAGCCCTGGGCGTTGGCGTCAGTTAGACCTTGGGGGACGGAGTTCGAAAATTGACTCAGACAACTAGAGGCCGCGCCTACGGTTCGCAATTAGGCGAACGCCTCGGTTTGCCGGAGCCTCTCAGTCACGTCTATCGCACGTTGAATCGAGGTACGCTCGCTATCACGGAATTGCAATCCCGAGCGCCGCCGCAGGATCCAACCCCGTCTTTCGGCTATGACGATGCCTATCAGGTAATTGTTAACCTCAAGCATATGCGGCTGGATCTTTGGTTGAACGATAGGTCCCCCTTGAGTGAGACCATGCATGCGGGAAAAACCTACCTTACCGATCTAAGACGGGAGCCGCGGGTCCTTATACAGGATCCTTTCCACACCGTGAATTTCTACATGCCGATTACGGCCCTGAAGGCGTATGCCGAGCAGAACGACATGCCGATCTTCACAGAGTTTCCTCAATCTCCCACTGTTGGCCAGGACGATCCGGTGATGCGTCAACTTGCCGGGGCGGCGGCGGCAGCATTTGCCCATCGCCACCAGGCGAGCGGACTCCTGCTCGACACGATCCTCGATGCTGTCTGCGCCAATGTGCTCGGGCGGTATGGCAACTCGAAAAGCGCGGCATCAGTCCGGTTCTATGGTCTGGCGACTTGGCAGGAGCGTCGCGCGAAGGAACTCATGGACGAGCGCCTGGACGTGTCAATGACGGAACTGGCCGAGGAATGCGGTCTTTCGGTCGCCCACTTCGGCCGGTCCTTCAAGCGCTCCACGGGCATTGCGCCGCATCAGTGGCAACTCGGCCGTCGTATGAAGCGGGCGCAGGCGCTGTTGACGGGCTCATCGCTTCCGATTGCGGAGATCGCTCTCAGGTGCGGGTTTTCGAGTCAAAGCCATTTCGCCACCGCTTTCAAACAGAATATCGGCGTCAGCGCCGGGCACTGGCGCCGGTCAACAGCAATCGGGATTAGCGGCCCGGATACTGACTGAACCGGCGAACTCGGCCAAAGACGGTCCTTAACGAGGCCCCCGCACGAGAAGGCGTCATATTTTCACAATCTGCATCCGTTTTTCGGAAGACAGGTCTGTCGTTCCTTCAACATGCTCGTCAACTGCAGGCGCAGGAGCGGGGAGCGATGACAGGTCAAGCGATGGTCCGGACGGACGAGGTCTTGCTTGCCCCGCCGCATGTCGAAGCTAGCGCGCACGCTCCGATATCGTTCGGCAGCTTTCGCCTGGATCGGGCACAGCGGCTACTCCTGCAGGATGGCGAGCCTGTTCGGATCGGCTCGCGCGCCCTTGATTTGCTGATTGCCCTTATTGACCGTGCCGGCGACATCGTCAGCAGGCATGAGTTGCTGGAACTCGTCTGGCGAAACGTTGTCGTCGACGAGGCGGGGGTGAGGGTCCACATGGCTTCGCTTCGCCGGGCTCTAGGAGACGGGCGAGATGGGGCACGATACATCGTGAATATCGCGGGCAGGGGCTATAGTTTTGTCGCTCCAATAGCACCCAACGAACCGGATCCGCAGCCGCCTCCACCGGCGGCGTCTTTGGCACCCCGATCCACAGGCCGTGTGCCACCGCCACCTCGTTCGCTGATCGGCCGGGAAGCCGTCATCACCAGCCTGAGCGAACTCCTTTTGGCGCGCCGTTTCATCAGCATCGTCGGACCGGGAGGCATCGGCAAGACGACAGTGGCTGCGGCCATTGTCCAGAGGCTGCAAAGTGCATTCGACGACACGAACGTCATATTTGTCGATTTCGGCGCCATGACCGAGGGCCACCTGGTTCCCGGGGCCGTCATCGCGGCGGTCGGCTGTGCAATTGGAGGCGCGGATCCAGTCACCGAACTGGTGACCTTTCTCGCGGACAAACGCGTGCTGATCATCTTCGACAGTTGCGAGCATTTGGTCGATCCGACGTCGCTCTTGGCCGGCGAGCTCTTTCAGCGCGCGCCAGGCGTGCATCTGCTGGTAACTTCCCGTGAATCGCTGCGTGTCGATGGAGAGACCGTCCATCTCTTGAGCCCTCTGGCCTATCCGGCCGACAAGTTTCCGACAGCGCCCGAGGCGCTGGCGACACCGGCGGTGCAACTCTTCATGGATCGGGCAGCGTACAGCGGGTTCCACGGAGAGTTAACTGACAGCGATGCGCCCGTCGTCGGTGAGATCTGCCGCCGCACCGATGGCATCGCGCTTGCAATCGAACTCGCAGCCAGTCGAGTCGGAACTTACGGCATCCGCGGCGTCGCCAATCTTCTGGCCGGCAATGCGAAATTGCGCTTGGCCGGGCGGCGCACTGTCGTTCCACGACACCAGACGCTCGAAGCGATGCTCGACTGGAGCTTCGAGCTACTTGCGGAACTTGAGCAGCGGGTCCTCTCCCGCCTCTCCGTCTTCGTCGGGCTCTTCTCGATAGAAGCGGCGTGCTCCGTTGCTGGCTCGGCCGGGGATGACGGCAAGGCGACAATGGTGTCGATAGCAAGCCTCGTCGACAAATCCATGGTCTGGGTCCAGCCGGTAGGTGAGGTCGTCTTCTATCGCCTTGCCGATGTGACCCGCGCATATGCAATGACGAAATTGCAGGAGGTCGAAGAGCTTGAACCTATTTCCCGGCGCCACGCTCGTTACTTTGCCAGCCTGCTCAAGGGCATTGCGCTCGAACATGGCGCCTATGCCGATATGCGACCATATGCACCGCACATCAACAATGTCCGAAAGGCACTCGAGTGGAGCTTTTCAGACCCGGAATCGCATGCTGTAGCGGTCGAACTGGCAGCCGATGCTGTACCTCTGTTTCTCAATCTTTGGCTACTTTCCGAAGGTAGGCATTGGTCGCGTTTCGCGTTGAGCGCGAGCGATGAAATCAAAGAACTCCCTCGGCGCGAAGCGCGACTGCCGGAGGCATCGGCACATTCTGCCCAGAACACACAAGACGATGCGCAGGAATTTTCTGACGCGATCGAGCCGGGAACGAATCTATTAGAGGCTGACGACGGCGAAATGACGCGATTTCGTCTTTTGGCTGGTCTTAATAGCTTCCTGACGACGCTCGGTGACTTCGAAGGTGGGTTGGCTACTGCAAAGAGGTGCGGCATCATCGCGGATCGGATCGGAGCGCTCAGCGACCGAGTCATTGCCGAATGGATGCTCGCCGCATCCTACCACACCGGAGGCGACCAGGCCGCCGCCATGACACATTGCGAGCGCGGCTTCGCGCTTGAGGCCGAGATCGGCCACCCGGAGATCCGTCTATTCGGCTACGATCACCATTTGCGTGCCGAGCTTGCTTTGTCGCGCATCCTTTGGCTCAGGGGATCTCCCGCGCGTGCTTGCAGGCTGGTCCTGGAAACCATGGAGGGCGCCGCGCTGTCGTCCCTGCACGGTGACTACAGCATGGCCGCTGCTAACGGCGTCGCGGTTCTGCTCTGGAGCGGCAATACCCGGGACTCGGGCACCCACATCGACCGCTTGATAGCGCATGTAGAGACACATCCCTTCAAGTTAAACGCAGCCGCTGCCTTGGCGTTGAAAGGAGAATGGCTCGTGATGGTTGGGGAACCTCTGGCAGGCATCGCCGCACTGCAAGAAGCGCTCAAGATGCTTAACCGGGAGCAGTTTCAAATGGTTGTGCCAGGCGCAGCCAGGGCTCTGGCCGACGGGCTCGCTCAAAGTGGCCAGTATCGCGAGGCGCAAACGATGATCGATGAGGTTACTTCTTCCGCGGAACGAATGGGGCAAAAATTCTGGCTGCCCGATCTGTATCGGACAAAAGGTGAGATCAACCTGAAAGCACCTTCCCCCGATGTCGAGGCGGCCGAGCAGGCTTTCCTCGTCTCTATCAAGCTTGCGGGAGAACAGGGAGCCATCGGCTGGGAACTAAAAGCTGCGATTCCGTTGGCGCGCCTATTAATAGGCCGGCAACGCGCCGCCGACGCACTCGCGCTACTCGCCCCGATCTATGAGGCGCATTCGGAGAGAACCGGCACCACTGATCTCGCGGATGCCAAGAGCATACTGGAATCTTTGTGATGATCGTCCCCGATCCGGCGCGGCGCACAAGGCCGGATCGAGAAGCGAAAGTTGAAGACGCCGGCTCCCAATGCCGGTCGACTGACAGTAGAGAAGCATTTCAAACGATGGTAGGCGTGGCGCCCGCCATCGATGATGGTGGCTAGATCGCCAAACCGCCGGATACCTCGATGACCTGCGCGGTGACCCAGCGATTGTCGTCGGAGAGCAGCGAAGCGATCATCGGCCCGACATCGTCGGGAACTCCTGCTCGGCCGAATGCTGTCATTCCGGCGACCTGCTTGTTGAGTTCCGGATTGTCACGAACCATGCCGCCGCTAAAATCCGTCTGGATGGACCCCGGCGCCACTGCGTTCACGGCGATACGGCGCGGACCGAGTTCCTTGGCCTGATAGCGGGTGAGAACCTCGATGGCTCCCTTGAGCGCACCATATGGAGCGCTGCCGGGAATGATGATGCGGGCGAGGCCGCTCGAAAGATTCACGATCCGCCCGCCATCGTTGATCAGCGGCAACAGTTTTTGGGTGAGAAAGAACACACCTTTGAAGTTCACCCGATAGAGCGTGTCCAGTTCGTCCTCGGTCGTCTTCTCGATTGAATTGTGATGCGAAATGCCCGCGTTGTTGACGAGATAGTCAAAGCGCTCGGCGCCAAGCCCCACCAGCGTGTCGCGAACTTTCCCTGCGAAGGCATCGAAGGTCGAGGCTTGTCCGACGTCGAGCTGCAAGGGGATGGCCTTGCGTCCGATCGCGGCAACCTCTGCCGTTACAGCTTCCGCTTCAGCGCGAGCCGAATTGTAGGTGAAGATGCTGTCGACACCGCGGTGCGCGAGGCTGACCACTGTGTTGCGGCCAAGACCGCGGTTCCCTCCTGTCACAAGCGCAATTTTTTTTTCAGGTTGCATCATTCGCCTCCACAATCGAGAGCCGGATCCGTTCCAGCGTTTGCCCTGCGAGCGTAATGTAGATTGTTATGGCGGTGCCAGTAAATATTTGAAAAAAATGGCAAAGAAGAAAGCGATTTCCCCAATAATCAACGTTTATAGCTATGAAGAGATTTCAGTATTTTTCAATATATACGTTTTGGATTGATACAAAAGCTGTATATATATTCGCATTTGGCAGCAACGGGAGAAACACCATGAGCCTGCAGGAAAAAGTCGCGCTGGTAACCGGCTCGGGTCGCGGCATCGGTCGCGCAATTGCGGAACGCTACGCCGCGCGCGGCGCAAGAGTTGTGGTGAATTATGCGAACAACAGCGCGCCGGCCGAGGACGCCGTCGCAAAAATTGTGAGCGCGGGAGGCAAGGCTATTGCCGTCCAGGCGGATGTCGCCCGCGTCGATGACATTAAACACCTCTTCGATACGGTGCTGGACACCTATGGGCGGCTCGACATCGTCGTCGCCAACGCGGGTATCGAACTGGTCGCCCAATCCGTCATCGACTTCACCGAGGCAGACTTCGATCGGCTATTCGCGGTAAACGCTAAAGGCGCGTTCTTTACGCTTCAGCAGGCTGCGCGCCACGTCGCCGACAACGGCAGGATCATCTACATAGGCACGAGCAATACAGCGTTTCCCCTGCCTGGCCGCGCCCTGTATGGCGGGAGTAAGATCGCAGCTCAGTTTCTCGTCCAGGTGCTGGCTAAGGAGCTCGGCCACCGCGGCGTCGCGGTTAACTCGATCCTGCCGACCGCCATCGAGGGAGCCGGCGTTTTCACAGACGGCGTGCGTTCTGAAGTCCGTGAGTTCGTGAAGTCATTCCGGCCGATGCAACGGATGGGTACCGTCGAGGACGTCGCCGACGCTGCCGAATACCTGGCCGGTGATTTGTCGGGTTTCGTGAGCGGTCAACATCTCATGGTTAGCGGCGGCGGACCGGCGTGAACTGAGAACCTGCAGTTGGCGTCTGAGTGGTCGATTAGCTCGGGTTGTCCGCGATCGAGCGCAGCGTCGTGCCTCATGGCGGCTGCTGGCCATGACGTGAAGAAATTCCTCCACATGGCCCTGCTGCCGATGGCGCTTGCAGTCGATAAGGCGTTCCCGCAACTGCTGCCGGCGCATCGTGCTTGATGCAAAGTGCCTCGACGGCGAACTCAACGACATAGTCCGATTGTCGCAGATGGAAGGCACTTCGCAGCGCAGCCGAACCGCAGGATCGCTCGCCGCACCGCCATTCAGCCGGCCGGCCCAATGTGCCCCGCCGACAAGCCCGAACCGCGACACCGACACGAGTATGAGCCACCGCAAGGTGCCGCAGCGGCTCCGATATACCGCTCGTTGAATCCAGCATTCGCAAAACGCGCTTTACAGCCTTTTGCAACGTTAAACTGGCGCCTTGATCGATACGGGTCGATGCTGAGGCCTGAATACAGATAGCAACAACTCCGCAGAAAGAGGGGATGATGTACAGGCTAGGCGAAACTGCGCGATATTTCGAGCACGAGTTAAGGCAGCCGCTTGTTTCGGCACCGCCCGCTCCGGCCAGCCTCCTGGCAATCGATCAAAAGGCATCCAGCCCGGCAAGTCATTTTGCGCACATCCGGGCGAGCAGGAGTGTTGGCGTGCACGTTGGCGATTCTGCGGTGAGAATAAAGCTGCCGTTCATGGACGTCGTGCTCTCACTGTCTGCATGTGCCTCCAATGGGGCAATGGACGTCCAAGAGTTCGCCATGCCCGCGACCTCGGATGCCATTTCGGCCGACCCGGTTTTGCAGCAGCTACTCGAGCAGTTCCGCCGCTCCGAGAGCGACGATGAGGATGGGCTTTATTCTGATGCCATCCGGCTTGCTCTCGCCGCCCGATGGCTTCGTCTGCGTTCGAACGGGCAGAACCAGCCTGTCGATGGATTGCAGCAGTGGCGGTTAAAGCGCGTGACGGCCTATATCGACCAGCATATTAACGAGGCCATCTCGCTTGCCGACTTGGCTCAAACCGCTGGCCTTAGCCGAATGTACTTTGCCGCGCGGTTTCGTGCAGCGACGGGCCTGCGTCCTCACGACTATATCTTGCGGCGGCGAATCGAGCGAGCCAAGGAACTGCTTCTACAAAACGAACAGTCCCTGGTCGACGTCGCCCTAGACGTTGGGTTTCAGACGCAAGCCCATTTCACGACTGTCTTCAAGCGCCTGGAGGGAACGACGCCGGGCCGTTGGCGGGTTGCAAACTATCAGCCCGTTCAATTGGCGCGCAGTATCCATAGGATAAGTGGGGCTTCCGATTTGGAAGTACCAGGAGCAGAGAAACTGACGACCAGGCTGCGCACTTGAGGCTCGGCCAGGCGCGAATCGAGCTGCCCGACAACCGAACTATATGAGATCGGCGATGTCAGCATGCGATCAGACGCGCGCAAGGGTCCTTCGTGCTTCCCTGGAAGAACTTCGTCGTCGCGATGCAGTTCGCGAGCTTTCCAAGTGGTTCATTGAACCGAAATTCCAGTGCGTGCAGTCCCAGCATTCGGCCAAGCGTCCCGCAATGGCTCTCGTTGGTGAGCAAAGTTTGCGGATCTTTACAACGACTATCGGCGGAGAACTCGCGCCGTAAGGAATCAGGCGCAATCCTTCGGGCGATGCCTCGATGACCAGGACGGCGCCGTGATGACGCCTCCGGTTGATTTCGGGCGATTGAGCATGGCGCTGGATTTTTACCTCGGCCCCAGGCGGTGCAGATGTCAGCCGAGTCAGCGTTGAGATTAATCCGATGATGCAGCAATAGGCGCTCGTGATCGCCGGACATAACAGTCATCCAGACAGACAAAAACCGGTGCCTACAGGAAATACGTTGGCCTGATCAATGTATATTTTAGAGATGTGCCAACGTGGTTGTCGTTGGGGATATCGCTTAACTCAGAAGGAACATGTCCCATGAACATCAAAGCTATCTGTCTCGGCGTAACATTTGCTCTTTCCATTTTTGGTGGTCAGGCGTCGGCCGGCGCACTGGATGAGCCGGACACCATGGAACCATTCTTCACCGATTCCAGCATGAAAACGATGAAGCCCATGGAGGAATTCAAGGCCGTCTTCTTTGCCATGCCGGCTGAAAAGCAGGCACAAATAAAGGGTGAATGCGCCCGTCAGGTTCAACAGCCGTACACGGACTTCTGCGCGAATGTAAACACGCTCGGCGGTCACAACTAAGACAGCGTTCGAGCCACCGGAATAAAGCTGCGGCGGAGAAAATCGGCAAAAATTGCCGTACAGCAAACAAATGCAACGAGATGGGGAGCCATCTCGTTGCTAACTGAGGTTGAAGACGGCGACTGTTTCGATGATCCTTTGGTGTCGCTGCGACTGAAGGGCGGGTCACGTCCCGCTTACGGGAAGGGGTGACGCGCTTACGGCGCGGTCCGCGTCGTCTCGTAAAGAAACCAGCTTCGGCGTTTGGTCTCGTCGATCCAGACTTCTAGGAGGCTCGTCGAGGCGACGTCGTTATAGGTTTCGCATACGGCATGCGCTGCCCGGAGGAACCCGGTCAGCCTGCGGTTGTCGTCGGCAAGCTCTGCCAGCATGTCCTGCGGCGTCACGTAGTCGGCGTCGTTGTCGAGCAGGCGCTGGATGCGGGCAATGTGTCCGATCGACCGCAATGTCGTGCCGCCGACCTTGCGGGCGCGCTCGGCCAGGGGGTCAGTCATTGCGAAGATCTGATCGCTCTGCTCATCAAGCATGATGTGATAGTCGCGAAAATGTGGCCCCGACAGGTGCCAATGGAAATTCTTGGTCTTGAGGTAGAGGGCAAAAGTATCTGCGAGCACGCCGGTCAGTGCGGCGGCGATGTCGGTTGTTGCCTGTGCCCCGAGATCAGTGGGCGAATGCAATGCGGCTGCGTTGCGGGTTTGGAACAGAATGTCCTGCATGGGTCTCTCCTTACATTGCGTACAGGGTCGGCGCCGCCGGCTTCTGTATCGACGTGACGCAGTAAACAATACTAGCCACCAACAGCCACAGATATCGGCACAGGGTTTATGTGGTTCATACATCAGGATGACAGTCTCGGCCGTCACCAACCCAAGGTATGATTTTCGTAGCATGCATCTCGACACAGCGTGCCTAGCCAAATGCAGGACAGGTGCGGAGAGACGGTATGTCTAAGGCAGATGCAGACGATGCGACAGCGCTGGCCAACATGTCGCTTCTCGCAATGTCCAGGATCATGGCGGTTGCAGGCCATGATCTGAAGCAACCCCTCCACGTGGCCATGCTGTCGATGGCGCGTGCAGTCGAGGAAGGCGTGCCGGCAGCTGCCGCCTATCGGCTGCGCGTCGCACTCGACGCGATGATGCGTCTGAACAGCGAACTCAGCGACATAGCCCGGCTGTCGCAGATGGACGGCGCTGTGCAGCCAAACCACCGGGTGGTGCGGGTGGCTGATATTCTTTCACGAGTCGATCGAGACTGGCGTTTTTACGCGGAGGCGTGCGGGATCGATCTGCAGGTGTGCTCGTCCGATCTCCTCGTGGAAACCGATCCGGACATGCTGCACACCATCATACGGAACTTTATCGGCAACGCCTTAAAATACAGCGGGCCAGGTGGCCATGTCCGCGTAGACTGCCGGCTCCAGCACGATCGGCTCAACATCGATGTGGAGGACGACGGCTGTGGCATTTCGGCTTCGCGGTTCGAAAGCATGTTCAACGCGTTTGATCGGGGCGACCAAGCCGGCCGAACCGAAGGTCTCGGCCTTGGCCTGACGATCGTGCGTCAGACCGCAGACCTGCTGCGTCACCAAGTCACTGTGCGGTCGGTCGAGAATAAGGGTTCGATCTTTTCGATCCAGCTGCCCCGTCACCTTCCGGACACCTGCGAGCTCGACCGCACGGAAACGATCTGAGGAGGTGCGGGCCATATCCTTCATTCGCGATCGCATCTTTCAACAGGCAGAAGCCATGTGTAATCCTCACTGGATGTTTCGTCTGGTTTCCGGCAACGCCATTGACTTGGGGTGCACGAGTACATGGCGTTCTTCTTGCGCTCCGGCTCATTGTACGGCTCCGGCAAATCAGCGCTCCCGAGGCGCCACATGAGCGACAGCGCGTACCGCTTGGCCGCTGCCTCGCTGGCGCTGTGCATCTTCCTGTTCGACGTGCTGTCGCCGCTCGAAGGAGCGGTCGCGGTGCTTTACGTGCTGGTGGTACTCATTGCTGCCCGCACTTCGTGGCGAAAAGACGTGTTCGCCGCTGCTGCCGGCGCCATCGTTCTGACGCTCGTTGCCTATGCCATTTCCCATGGCTTCGAGAATTACGGGTCTCCGGCGCTGCGTGCCATCGTTAGCATCGCGGCGATCGGCATCGCCACGATGCTTGCCTTGCAGAACCAGGCCGCGACTGCAACACTGGCGGCGCAGGCCCGATTGCTGAACCTGTCGCACGACATGATCTTCGTGCGCGACACTGAAGGCGTGATCGACTTCTGGAACGATGCCGCCGAGCAGGTGTACGGCTGGTCGGCCACAGAAGCCGTCGGCCGCGTCGCAGACGAGCTGCTTCGCACAAAATACCCGGCGGAACGTGCGACGGTTGAGGCCGCACTCCTCCAGAGCGGCCGATGGGAAGGGGTGCTCGAGCAGGAGACGCGATCCGGCGTTCGCCTCGTTCTGGACAGTCGTTGGGCGGTGCAACAGGACCGGCTCGGGAAGCCCATGGGCGTGCTCGAAATCCATACTGACCTAACGGAGCGCCAGGCTGCCCATGCGGCGCTAGTCAAGAGCGAGCACCGCTATCGCCGTATGTTCGATTCAAGCCGGATCGGTGTCCTCGAGGAAGATTGGAGCGCGGTCAGAGGGGAACTTGCAAGCATCCAGGAGAAAGGGTTTTTGGTTTCCGACTATCTCGCCGACAATCCGGATTTCGTCGCCCGAGCCAGGCAGCTCATCAGGATCGTCAACGTCAATCCAGCCCTCTTGTCCATGGTATTCGTGGACGATCCCAAGCAGTTTCTGACCACCGTGGACGATGTCCTGAGCGTTACCGATAGGACCTTCGTCGGTGCGCTGTCTGCCTTCGCGCGCGACGATGCGTTCTACGAGGGCGAGACTGAGATGGTCGGCAGCGATGGTGAGGTCATACCCGTGTTTTTCGCCATAACCTTTCCACCCTCGGCGGACGACGGCGACAATGTTCTCATATACGTGGTGGACATCACCGAGCGCAGACACGCGCAGGATACGATCCAGCAGGCGCAGGCGGAACTCGCGCATGCCGCCCGGGTCGCCACGCTTGGCGAATTGACCGCCTCGATTGCGCATGAGGTCAGCCAGCCGCTGATGGCAATTGTTACGAACGGCGAGGCTGGGATGCGCTGGCTCCGGCGCGATCCGCCTAACCTCGAGGAAGTCGAAACGGCGCTCGGACGCGCGGTCGCGGAGGGACGCAGGGCAAGCGGTATCGTCAAGCGCATCAGGGCCTTCCTGAAGAAGGCGCCGTCACACCGTGGCGAACTCGTCCTTTCGGCGCTGGTCGAGGACGCCACGGCGCTCGTCCAGCGTGAGCTTGCGAGAGCCAATGTTCAGCTGCAGGTCGATATTCAGGCCGGCATTCCGAATGTGCACGGCGACCGCATTCAACTGCAGCAGGTCCTGGTAAATCTCATGATCAACGCCGCGCACGCAATGTCTGCGCAGACGAGACCGCGGCTGCTTTTCATCGGTGTTGTGCAGAACTCCTCGAAGAGCATCGAGATTACTGTACGGGATACCGGACCAGGGGTATCGGAGGAGCATCTGCAACGGGTCTTCGAACCATTCTTCTCGACCAAGCAAGATGGCATGGGCATGGGTCTTGCGATATGCAGGACGACGGTCGAGGCCCATGGCGGACAGCTGGCGATCGAAACCCAGCCCGGCGTGGGCGCGACCTTTCGAGTGACGCTTCCGGTGACTGAAGGAAGCGCGGCAGGATAACCGCTACGATCAGGGCAATTGGATGAAAGCTGGTTCGACCCCCGCAGAACTTCCGCCGTTCGTCGCCATCGTCGACGATGACCCGGGCGTGCGCGACGCGCTCGACAGCCTGTTCCGCTCCGTGGGAATGACGACCCGTGCGTTCGGCAGCGCGGCGGAAATGCTTCAGGCCGATCTGCCACAATCGTCAGGTTGCCTGATCCTGGATGTCCGGCTGCCCGGACTGAGTGGACTGGACTTCCAGATGCAACTCGCGAGCCATGGCATCGATCTTCCCGTCGTGTTCATGACTGGACACGGTGACATTCCCATGACCGTGCGCGCCATGAAGGCGGGCGCGGTCGACTTTTTGTCGAAGCCGTTCCGCGATCAGGACATGCTCGACGCCGTTACCAGCGCGATCGAGCGCGATCGCCTGAGACGGATTGAGCGCGCCGCGGCGGACGGCCTGCGTGCCGACTATGACACGCTGAGCCCACGCGAGCGCGAGGTAATGCGCCATGTCGTTGCCGGGCTGATGAACAAGCAGGTCGCGGGTGTGATCGGCCTGTCGGAGATCACGGTCAAGATCCACCGAGGCAATGTCATGCGCAAGATGGGCGTCCGAACGCTTGCCGATCTCGTTCGCAAGGCCGAGGCGTTGGGTATCTCCGGGCGTTGACGGCGGCAAACCTCCGTATGATTCCATTTCGGCTCAATCTCCCCCATTTAGACGTGGAGCCTCGCATTGGAGATATCCTGCCGTGAGCAGACCGGCACCTTTCACCATGTCCAAGATACCCGCGATTGCGATCGTCGATGACGATGAGGGAGTCCGAAGCGCTCTCACCAGCCTGCTCAGGTCCCTGGGCTACGAAGTCCGCAGCTACGCCTCGGCGCTGGAGTTCCTCGGCAACGACGCGGCCGGCGATCCCGGCTGTATGATAACTGACATTCAAATGCCCGGCATGACCGGCGACGAACTCCAAGCGGAACTGATCGCACAAGGCCGGGTGTTTCCGATGATCTTCATGACCGCTTTCCCGACCGAGGCGACGCGCGCTCGGGTAATGGCAGCTGGCGCTCTCGCCTATTTGGACAAGCCGGCCGATGGCGATTCAATCGCGCGCTTCACCGAACGCGCCTTCTCATAATTCGTCTCGGACTAGGCGGCGGCGCGAGCCGCCGCTTAGGCAGGCCTTGGACTGGCAGGATCCCGCAAGGCAGGTCGCATTGCGGCCTGAGACATACGCCAGGGATGCTGTTTCAAACCTTGGTATAAGCAGCCGAACCAAGCGTACGATTTTCCCGCGCCGCGCCTCTCCTTAGCTTCCCTCCTAAACAAGCACACCAACTGGAGGCAGCTACGAACGCAGGCATGCTCGAACCAGCGTTTCGGCTGAACCGTCGCTAACCGGTCGCGGGGGCCGCATGGATGACAATCGCGGCACTGCTTCCGGCCGTCGCATCGGCACAAATGACACCTCGGCTTTCGAAAGGAGAATTCGACATGGGCAGCGGTTACATCGGCACCAAGGACGGCCCTCAGATTTTCTATAAGGACTGGGGTGACAAGGGTGCCCAGCCCATCGTGTTCCATCACGGCTGGCCACTCAGCTCCGACGACTGGGATGCGCAGATGCTGTTCTTCCTTGCGAACGGTTATCGCGTCGTCGCGCACGATCGTCGCGGCCACGGCCGATCGACTCAGGTCGATACCGGAAACGACATGGACCACTACGCCGCCGATGCCTCGGCCGTCGCCGAGCATCTCGACCTCAGGAACGCGGTCCATATCGGCCATTCAACCGGCGGCGGCGAGGTGGCGCGCTATGTCGCCAAATTCGGCGAACCGCAGGGACGCGTCGCCAAAGCGGTGCTCGTCAGCTCCGTTCCTCCGCTCATGCTCAAGACCAAGGAGAACCCCAGCGGTACGCCGATCGAGGTCTTCGACGGCTTTCGCAAGGCGCTCGCAGCCAACCGGGCGCAGTTCTATGTCGACGTGGCGTCAGGTCCCTTCTACGGCTTCAATCGGCCGGGCGCTAAGGTTTCACAGGGCATCATCGACAACTGGTGGCGTCAGGGCATGATCGGTGGTGCGCTGGCGCATTACGAAGGCATCAAGGCCTTCTCCGAAACCGACCAGACAGACGACTTGAAGGCGATCACCGTGCCGACCCTTATCCTGCAGGGCGACGATGACCAGGTAGTGCCGTACAAGGACGCCTCGCTGCTCCAAGCCAAGCTGATCAAGAACAGCACGTTAAAGATCTATCGCGGCTTCCCGCACGGAATGTTGACCACCCATGCCGACGTGATCAACGCGGACCTGCTCGCCTTCATCAGAAGCTGAGTCGAGGGCGGGACGGATGCAATCAAGCGTCCGTCCCGCGACAACGCGTTGCGCCGCTTCCGTTACACAGCAACACGGCGATCGCGGGAACCAACCATGAGTACTGCCAAGCAGAAATCCCAACATGTCGCATCTCTCGCGCGGCAGACGCCGCGTTTCGAAAGTGCCGAGGGCTCTGTCAGCCACGTGGATTCCAGCGATCTGCCGGTCCTGCGCCGGCTTTCGATCCGACGTCTGCTTCTCGGCGTGCATGGCGTGCGCGAGCCCCATTGGCATGCCAATGCCCATGAACTCGGATACTGCCTGCACGGCGAGGCGCTGGTCACAATCGCCGGCAGTCATGCGCAACGCGAAAGCTTCATCGTCGCCGCCGGCGAGATGTTCTTCATCCCCTCCGGCGCCATGCACAGCATCGAGAACATCGGCGAGCACGCCGTGGAATTCATTTTGGCCTTTTCACATGAAAAACCCGAGGACTTTGGCATGAAAGCCGCCTTCGGTGTGATGTCAGATGCCGTGCTCGGCAATACCTACGATCTGGCTTCTGCCGCGTTTTCCGGCTTCGACCGATCTGCGAGAGCTAGCGAAATCCTCAGCATTCCCCGTCAGGCAAGCGTCGAAGACCAGGACCGCCACCTAAACGCCTATAAATACAGCATTGAGGCGACGCCGCCGCAGATCGATTTTCGCGCCGGCACTGCACGCACCGCCAAGGCTGCCCTCTGGCCGGTCCTGCGCGACATCGCGATGTATTCGGTGACCATCAGCCAAGAGGGAATGCGCGAACCCCACTGGCATCCGGAAACGGCCGAGTTGGGCTACGTCGCATCGGGCACGGCTCGCATGACCGTCCTCGATCCCGACGGAAGCACCGACACCTATATCATCAGGCCTGGCGATACCTATTTCGTCCCGCGCGCCTATCCCCATCACATCGAGAATGTCGGCGAGGAGACGGTTCATCTCCTTATCTTCTTCGACCAGGCTTCGCCTGCCGACGTCGGCTACAGATCGTTGATCAACGTGTTTCCCAGGAGCCAGATCGCCGCGGATTTCGGAATGAAGAGATCTGAGTTGCCGGACTTTCCCTTCACCGAGATCGACCCGCTTCTGGTGCCCCGCTGCAATCCAATAGATCCGGTGCCTTGAAATTTTAACGCGCCCGCAGGCGAGCTTGGAGATTGCCTTGGAGAACAGGAACCATCGGGCAAGAAACCCTACGGAGAGATCAATGAATGTCGTCATTCATCCCGCAAGCTTGAAAACGGATGCTTCGAGCCCCGCCACTTTGCCATCGGAAAAGCCGAGCATGTCGCCCGTGCGTCGCGTGTTGTTCGGCGTCGCCGTGGTCGCGGCACTTGGCGTTGGGGCAGGGCTCGGCTGGGAATACTGGACCGTCTGGAGCTTCGAGGAAACGACAGACGACGCCTATGTTCAGGCCGACATCGTCGCCATAGCGCCACAGGTTGCGGGATATCTTGCGAGCGTCGCTGTTTCCGACAACCAGCATGTCAAAGCTGGCGATATCCTGGCGACGATTGATCCTCGCGACTATCAGGCAGCCGTCGACCAGGCCAAGGCCAACGTTGCGGGAGCCGAAGCCACCATCGAGAGCATTGAGGCGCAACTCGGAGAACAGCAGGCCCTGATCGAAGAGGCGAGTGCCACGCTCGACGCCGACCGGGCGACCGAGACCTATGCCGGGCAGAACAACAAGCGCTTCGGTACGCTCGCTGGCACCGGATATGGCTCGGTGCAGAATGCCGAGCAGGCGGCCTCCCAGATAGCTACGGCCTCGGCGGTGGTCGCCAAGGACAAGGCAGCGCTCGACGCCGCGCATGCTCAGGTCGGCACGCTCACTGCGCAGCTCGCAGGCGCCAGAGCCACGCTGCAACACTGCAAGGCCGTGCAGGCACAGGCCGAATTGAACCTTGGCTATACGGCGTTGCGGGCGCCTGCCGACGGGGTGGTCGGAATGCGCGAGCTGAGGGTGGGCCTTTACGTGCAACCTGGAACGCAGCTGCTCGCGGTCGTGCCGCTCGCAAACATCTATATTGTCGCCAACTACGAGGAGACACAGCTTGCCAACGTGAAGCCGGGCCAGCCCGTAAGGGTCGACGTCGATACATTCGCGGGCACTCCTGTGCGCGGCACCGTCGACAGCATTGCGCCGGCGAGCGGACAGGAATTCGCGCTGCTGCCACCCGACAACGCGACAGGCAATTTCACCAAGATCGTGCAGCGCATCCCGGTGCGGATTGCGATCGACCGGACCGATCCGCTGGCTGGACGCCTCCTGCCCGGCATGTCGGTCACCACCACGATCGATGTTCGACAGACCCAGCGGGCGAAATAACCGGAGGATGGTATGGCTGGGTCGGATCAGGCAGACGCGTTACGGGTGGTGATGCCGAAAGAGCGTGACGCCAGCTTCCGCGAGTGGGTATCCGTTTTTGGTTGCATGGTCGGCGCGCTGATAGCCGTCCTCGACATCCAGATTACCAACTCGTCGCTGCCCGAGATCGAAGGTGGCATCGGCACGGTTCCGACAACGGAACCTGGATATCGACCGCCTATCTGATCGGCGAGATCATCATGATCCCGCTGACCGACTATTTCAGTCGCGTCTTCACCGTTCGCCGCTTCCTGCTGACGAGCGTATGGCTTTTCCTCGCCTTTTCCGTCGCCTGCGCCTTCGCGACGAACCTGCCGCAGATGATCGCGCTGCGCGGCATGCAGGGGTTCTGGGGCGGCGTGATGATCCCCATGGCGTTCGCGCGCGTCCTGACGACGTTGCCGAAGCGCCAGCAGCCGGTCGGCCTTGCCGCGTTTGCGCTGACGGCGACATTCGGACCATCGATCGGGCCGACCATCGGCGGCTACCTGACCGAGAACTACGGCTGGCAGTACATCTTCTTCATCAACCTTGTTCCGGGCGCCTTGATGCTGGGGCTGCTCTATCCGACGCTCGAGAAGCAAAAGATGAATCTCGGCTTGCTGAAGCACGGCGACTGGTGGGGTATAGCCTTCATGAGCGTCGGCCTTGCCTGCCTGCAGACCGTCCTCGACGAAGGCAACCAGGACGGCTGGTTCGGCTCCCCATTCATCGTCAGGCTGTCGATCATCGCCGCAGTGGCGCTTGCGATCTTCGTCGCAATTGAGCTGAAAGGCCGTAATCCCGCAGTCCAGCTAAGGCTCCTCGCGCACCGCAATTTCGCACTTGGCACGCTTGCCAATATCGGGCTCGGTATTGCGCTGTTTGGTTCGGTCTATGTGCTCCCCGCCTATTTGCAACAGGTGCAGGGCTACAACGCCGAGCAGGTCGGCTTCGTGCTCGCCTGGGCAGGCCTGCCGCAGCTTCTGATCATCCCTTTCGTTCCTCGGCTGCAGAAGCATTTCGACGCGCGCGCCATTGTCTGCACCGGGCTCGTGATCTTCGCCGTCAGTTGCATCATGAACGCCCATCTCAGTGCGGACAGCGGTGCGGATCAGTTCATGTCGTCCAACATAGTTCGCTCGCTTGGCCAGGCGATCGTGCTTGCCCCGCTAGCGGGTATTGCTGTGATCGGCATCCCGAAGGAGATGTCAGGCGCGGCGTCGGGCGTCTTCAACATGATGCGGAGTTTGGGCGGTGCGATCGGCACGGCGGCGCTCGCTACAGTCATCACCAAACGCGAACAATATCATTCAAACATCATCGGTCAGTCCGTCACGGCTTATGACGCTACCGTTGAGCAATTCCTCGCGGAAGCGCAACATAGGCTCCAGCAGCAAGGAACGGGCGATCCTGCCCTTGCCCGTCATCAGGCCGAGGCTCTGCTGGGCAGCCTGGTCGAGCAGCAATCCCTTGTCATGGCCTTTTCGGACACATTTCTCGTGCTGGGATGCATTTTGCTCGCAGCGGCGGTAGCGGTGGTCTTCACGCGCACCCGCGAAACAGTCAACTCAACCTGATGATCGTGCAACTCCGAATATTCCCGCCGCGTGAAGCAGGTGGGGCGGATACGGGCCTTGTCGACACCTTCGGCAATTGGGCGTCCATGCAACTCACGTTTGCCGCATGCCTTTTGCGCGCTTGTGGCGACCTACCAGCTTAGCTCATGCACCGCCACCTCGTTGAGCAATTGCGCCTGCGTCCGCATTGCCATGAACGGGCCGTGTGAACATGAAGCGAGGGCTCTTCGTTTGGACGATTCCAGGCAGGCAGCGGTATCTCACTTCTGCGCTTGCACCAGTGCTGGACCTGATGCCGCAATCTCACCCTGCAATAATGAAATGGCAGCGGTGTTCTCAAAAGACATGCGCGTCTCCTACGGCGAATATCGGGCAGCCCAGGCATCGGCATGGTCCACGCCGGAGTGCCCCAACGCATTGCCGTCCATCCCCAACGGCAAGAGCGATCCCCGCAGGAGCGCATCGCATTCCCCTCCCAATGCGAGTCTCCGTCTGACGGATGTGATCGGCCGATGCCTGAGCTACCGCTTCTTATGACGGGTTGCGGGCCTAGCCTTGAAACCAGACAAGCTAGCCCGAGAAGAGCGTCGCCCATGCGGCTGATCTCGCGTCAAATCTCCTCGCCCCAGGAGCCGCCGGGCTCTCGCGCTTGCATCGGCGGCGCTGGCGGCCAGATTCCGCCATCCCAACGCGACGGCCGAAGGCGCAATCAACGCCAATTCAGGCCGCTCTAAGATCCAGGTCCCAAGAACCCTGGTTTCCGTCCTTTCTCCTGTGCGCAGTCGTGGAGAGTCTGGAACGTCACGACATCGAGCGCGGTCGAGTTGCTTGAGGGGTCGTCCCGAATGTACGCTCATAATCCCGGCGCCGATCAGGACGACGTCAGGATTGTTCGATAGGACGGTGCTCATGCGTGCGGCTCCTCTTTCGCGGGGACGAAGGCGCGCAGGGCAAAAGCTCCGCCAGCAACGCAGGCATGCCATTGGCGGCTCCGAAGCGGGTCGACTGCGGAATGGCAGCTTGTTAGTTCTCCCTCCCAAAAGGCGACACTCTGCTTCCGGCCCAAAGGCGACGTCACAACATCTGTTCGGCGATGATCGCTTCTGGCGCATCTGTGCGTGGTACCGGCCAGCGAACCAACACCGCACTTAATCTCCATGCGAAGCTCGACGGCTCGATGGCACCTTGGCAACGAATTCCAGTATGACTGGCTAAAAAAAAATTTCAATATGGGTTGCAAAAAAAAGAAATTGATATCCAATATGGTGAGAGTTGATTGTCGATATGCTCTGAAAGTGGCCCTGGTGGAGGTGGTCGTGATGTTTGGTGATTGTAGACCTCGCAACAACTGGCATGTGGTGGCAGACCACTCAAACCTTCTTGGCGTCGACCAGTTCGATGCGCGCCTTTTAGGCGTGGACATCACCGTACGTCGGCAAGCGCGATACGGCTTTGAGGTAGTCCGCAACGATACCGGAGATCCGAGGGAGGTGTCGGACGAGCTTGCGCTCGATTTGTGAGGAGACCGGCCCGATGACCCTGGAAGTATTCGCACGAGCCTTGCCGAAAGCCGAACTGCATCTGCATCTCGCGGGTGCGGTGAAGGCTGAGACCTTTCTGAAGCTGGCGCGGAAGAATGGCGTCAACTTGCCGCCCTTCGCTGAGGTCGAGGAGCTTTACCGCTATGACAACCTCGTCGACTTCCTGCAGGTCTACGATCTCGTCGCGCGCTCTGTCGTCAGCGCTGACGATTTTCATCTGATCACCTACGAGGCGCTCGCGCATGTCGCAAATGCCGGCGGCCGCTATGTCGAGTTCTTCTTCAGCCCGCAGGTACACCAAGACGCGGGTATCAGCTATGAGACGATGTTCTCCGGCATCCTGAAAGCGATGGACGATGCCGATAAGGATTTCGGCCTGATATCGCGGCTCATTCCCGCCATCAATCGCGAACTGACGCCCGACCGCGCGTTCGAATTTCTCGACTTGGTGCTGCCGTACCGCTCGGAAAAGGTGATCGGCATCGGGCTCGACTATGACGAGGAGCCGTTTCCGCCGGCACCGTTCAAGCCGGTCTACGAGCGAGCGAAGAAAGCAGGTATGCGATTGACCGCGCATGCTGGCGAGGCCGGGCCGGCGGCCAATGTGCGCGATGCGCTCGATCTGCTCTCGGTGGAGCGCATCGATCATGGCTACCGGGTCTTGGAGGACCCCGCGCTGGTCAGGCGATGCATCGATGACGGCATCGCCTTCACTGTCTGCCCAAGCTCGACCGTGATCCTCACGCACTGGCGGGACCTTACGGCCGCCGATCACCCGATCCACGCCATGCTCGATGCCGGGCTCAAGCTGGTGGTCGCAACAGACGACCCGCCGATGCTGCAGACCGACCTTGCCAAGGAGTACCGGCTGCTTTCCGAAACCATGTCGCTCGATCGCAGGACGCTCGCCGACCTTGCGCTGAATTCGCTCGATGCCGCGTGGCTCGACGAGTCGACGAAGCGTGACTGGCGCGCCGCGTGGTCGAACGAGATTAGTCACCTGCTGACCGCGGGCGAGCGCGCCGCATGAGCCTCCACGGCACAAACCATTGAACCAAATCCGCCCGGGAGAAGCGGACGGGTAGACAAAGCAAAGCGGGATCCAACCCAGAAACAACCCCAGAGGGAAAAGGCAGCATCCTATGTTCATGACCTTCTTCAAAAGAGCAGCGGCTCTGTCGGTGCTCGCGATCGCCTGTATTGCCATCGGCACTGGGCTTGCTCGGGCCACCGAGCCCGACAAGGTTCGCATCGCGGTCATCCTGTCCGCTGGTCTCGAGAGTGGTTGGGACGCCACGCTCATCCAGGCCCTCGAGCGAGTGAAGGCGAAGAAGCCGCACGGTCTCGAGATCACGTGGAAAAACACCGATCCACTCTGGGGCGACGATGCCGGGGACGCGATGCGGGTATTTGCCGAAAGCGGCCAGTACGACATCATCTGGGCCCACAGCTCCTATTCAGACCAGGTGAAGAAGCTCAAGGACGAGTTTCCCGATATCCTTTTCGTCGTCGCCGGGTCCGGCAATGAGGGGCTGGGCGGCAACCAATACTGGGTCTACAAGCGTACCTATGAGCCAGCCTATCTGCTTGGCACGATAGCCGGCAAGATGACCAAGTCGAACAAGCTCGGCGCCGTCGGCCCATTTCCGTCCGACGATATCAACGACGAGATCAACGCCTTTTTCGACGGAGCCAAGGCAGTCAACCCCAAGATCGAGCGTAGCGTCGCCTTCATTGAGTCCTGGTACGATCCAGCCAAGGCGGCGGCTTACACCTCCGCCCAGATCGCTACCGGCGCCGATTTGATCTTCCAGCTGATGGATACCTTCAAGCCCTGTGAGGAAGCCAAGATCCTCTGCTTCGGCGCTCTCCAGGACCAGCACTCTCTTTCACCGTCAACCGTACTGTCGAGCGCGATGGCGCTTTGGGATCCTGACGTCAACCACATCATCGATGCCTGGTGGGCCCACAAGGCGGAGGGCAAACCCTATGCCGGCAACACCGACAAGCAGTGGGTCTCGATGAAGGACGGCGGCGCGGCGATGGCCCCCTATGGCGAGCTCGAATCCAAACTGCCGCAGGACGTCCGCGGCGACGTCGAAGCGCTGAAGGCCAAGATCATGGCTGGTTCCTTCGAGGTTCCGCTCGACCTATCCGATCCGAAAGCACACTGACCCGACAGACCGTTCGGTCGCGACTGCCGCCGAGGTGGTCGCTTCCGCCCCCCAAGCCCTTCGGAGCCTATTATGTCCACTGCCTTGCGCGTTGAAGGCTTGACCAAGCGCTTCGCCGGCGTTGCCGCCAATGACGATGTCGACTTCGATCTGCGTCCCGGCGAGATCCACTGCCTGTTCGGCGAAAATGGAGCCGGGAAGTCGACACTCTCATCGTGCATCTTCGGCCTCTATCGCCCTGACAAGGGGCAGATATTGGTCCTGGAGAAGCCCGTTCACATCGCCTCGCCGATCGATGCGATCCGCCATGGCATCGGCATGGTGCACCAGCATTTCGTGTTGGTGCCGGAATTCACCGTGCTCGAAAATATCATCGTCGGCACTCAGCGCTCGGGTTGGCGGCTTAACGCGGCCGAAGCCAGGCAAAAGTTGGAGGCCATCTGCGATGACTATGCCCTCGACATCGATTTCGACGCCTATGTCTGGCAATTGCCGGTCGGTCGCCAGCAATGGGTGGAAATCTTGAAAGCGCTCTATCTCGACGCCCAGATTCTCATCCTCGATGAGCCGACGGCGGTGCTGACGCCGGGGGAATCGCGGATTCTGTTCGACATCATGGGCAAGATGTGCGCCCGCGGCCTGTCGATCATCCTCATCACCCACAAGCTGATCGAGGTCATGCAGTCCAACCGGGTCACGGTGTTGCGCAAGGCAAGGTCGTTGCGACTCTCAATACTGCCGAAACGTCTCCGGACGAACTCGCCCGGCTGATGGTCGGCCGTGACGTGTCGTTCACGATCAGCAAGCCGGAACTGGCACCGGGCGAGACGGTGGTCGCGGTCACGGACTGACCGCGGTTGGTCTCTGGGGCGAGGCCGTTCTCAAGGACGTTTCGTTTTCAGTCGCGCGCCATGAAATCCTCGGCATAGCCGGCGTAGCCGGAAACGGCCAAAAGGAGCTGTTCGAGGTATTGTGCGGGGTTCGCAAATCCCAGGCCGGCTCGATCCGGCTGATGAACGAGGAGATCGCCGGGCTGACGCCGCGCTGTCTGATGGATCGTGGCGTCGGCCACATTCCGGACGACCGTTTCCGCGAGGGTCTGGTGCCGGAATTCAATGTCGCGGAAAACCTGGTGCTGGGCTGGCAGCGCAGCGCGAAATACCGCAGCGGCCCGCTGATGAACGCCAAGGCGATCGCCAGGCTGGCGCGCGACATGATCGCCGAATACCAGATCGCCACGCGCGACGAAAAGGTCGCGGTCGGCAAGCTGTCAGGCGGCAATGCGCAGAAGATCATCATCGCCCGCGAATTCCTGAATGCGTCGGGCCTGATGCTCGCCAACCAGCCGACACGAGGGCTCGATGTCGGCGTCATCGAATATGTGCAGTCGCAACTGCTGAGGAAGCGCGCCGAAGGCTTCGCCATCATCCTGGCGTCGGAGGAATTGAGCGATCTGTTCGGGCTCGCCGACCGCATCGCAGTCATGTTCAAGGGGGAGATCATGGGCGTGGTCGATACCAAGCAAACGACCGTTGCCGAAGTGGGTGTCATGATGGCCGGCCAAAGGCTGCAGACCGCGCTCAACTTGGAAGGGATCCCGGCATGATCCGCATCGAGCAGCGATCCGAACAGAACGGTCTGTGGACGGCCGCCTCCTTTGCCATGGCCATTCTAGCGGGCCTCGCGGCCGTGGCACTTTTACTTGTCTCGACCGGCGCCGATATCGGCCAGGTCTTCGACGCGCTCATCGAGGGCGCGGTCGGCTCGCCAAAGGCGCTGGCGACGACGCTCGTCAAGGCGACGCCGATTATTCTGACCGGCCTGGCGACCGTGATCGCTTTCCGGGCGCAGTTGTACAGCATCGGCCAGGAAGGCCAGGTGTTTGCCGGCGCTATGGGCGGCTATCTCGGCGCGCAGTTGCTGGCGGGGATGCCGCCGCTCCTGTTCTGCCCGGCCGTACTGTTGTCGGGCATGGCGGCGGGAATGGTGTTCGGCTGGCTGGCCGCCATGCTGAGGAACAGTTTTGCCGTCAACGAGATCATCTCGACCTTGATGCTGAACTATCTCGTAGTCTATTTGTTGTCCTGGCTTCTGAGGGGGGGCCTTGGGGTGAGAGCGGCGGCACCGTCTCCTACCAGCAGTCGCCGATGTTATCTGGTGATGACTTTCTTCCGGCTCTCTTCGGCAGCAGGGTGCTGCATGCAGGCGTTATCCTGCCGTTCATAGCCGCCACCATCTGCTCGATTATTATATCCCGCACACCGCTTGGCCTCGAGATCCGAGGCCTCGGCTACAATCCAGTTGCGCTGCGTCACAAGGGCGTCAACATCGGTCGCACCGTCTCCATCGTATTGATGACGAGCGGCGCGTTGGCGGCGCTTGCCGGCGCCATCGAGCTTTTCGGCGTGGCGCATCGGCTGCGTGCCGACAATCTCGTCGGGCTTGGCTACACGGGCATCATCGTCGGTATGATAGGTGGTCTCAGGCCACTCGGAACGGTGCTGGCGGGGTTGTTCTTCGGTGGGCTGGCGAGCGGCGCTATCTATATGCGCGTGCTGGGCGATGTGCCCGGATCACTAGTGCCCGCGATCCAGGGCATCACCCTTTTCTTTTTTCTTTGCGCAGGCGTCCTGGCGCGCTACCGCGTCGTGAAGGTCGCCGTCCAATGAGCCAGCTGTTCCAAGAAGCGATCATCGTCAGCATTCTTGCCGCGACCATCCGCGCCATGACGCCGTTGTTGTTCTCCGCCATGGGCGAGCTCATCACACAACGCGCCGGCATCTGGAACATGGGTGTGGAAGGCACGATGCTGATGGGCGCGTTCACCGCCTACATCGCGGCGACGTGGACGGGGTCGCTTTGGCTTGCCGTCCTTGCGGCAATCTTCGCTGGCGCCCTAATGGGCCTGATCATCGCCTTCATGACCGCGACTTTGCGTGTCGATCATTTCATTGCAGGCCTCGGACTCAACCTACTTGCCAGCGGACTGACCCTCTATTGGTTTCAGAGCTACGTCCAGGGCAGGGCGCAGCCCAAGTTCGCAAGCTTCCAGGATATCGCAATCCCCCTTCTTTCCGACATTCCCTTTCTGGGGCCAATCTTGTTTTCACAGCGCTTGCTGACCTATGTCGCGTTTCTCGCCGTGCCTACGGTTTGGTTTCTACTCTACCGCAGTCGCTACGGGCTGGAACTGCGCTGCCTGGGCGAAAACCCCAAGGCCCTCGACGTGAAGGGTCTCAGCGTGACTGCGCGCCAGTTCGCGGCCGTGATGGCCGGCAGCGCCATGACCGGGCTTGGCGGCGGCTTCCTCATGCTCGGCCTTTCCGACCGCTTCATTGCCGATTTCACGGCCGGCCGAGGCTGGATCGTCGTGGTGGCCCTGATCGCCGGCAATTGGAAACCCAAGGGTGTGCTGATCGCGGTGACGGCTTTCGCCTTCCTGGATTCGCTTGCCATGCACCTGCAGGTGCTTGGCACACCAGTCCCGCATCAGTTGTTGCTAGCGCTGCCCTACCTCGCATCGGTCGTGCTTCTTATGGGCGTACGCTTCCGCAGCAGCCAGCCAGCCCAACTCGGCGTGCCATACAAAAGAAGCTAGCTAAACCATTTTGAATTCTGATTTTCGCCATCCGAAAACATGGGCCAAGAACGAGGGACCAGACGATGCTGAACATTGCCGAGACTACAGAAACTCGCGCTGACGTAGCCGCCGCTCGCGGGACGCCGTTCCATGAGGCGACCAGCAGCGAGATGAGAACGCCCTGGTGGTTTGCCTGGGACAAATACATCGTTCCTGATGTCTACACGAGCATGCCTCGCGAGCTCGCCGCCATCCGCAACGCGGTCGCCATGATAGACATGTCGCCTATTGCGAAAATGGAGGTGCGTGGACCCGACGCCCATGAGCTGATCGACCGGTTGATGACCCGCGATATGCGCCGGCTTGAAGTCAATCAAGTCATGTACACTCCGTGGTGCAATCACGATGGTCTCATCGTCGGCGACGGTCTTGTCTTTAGACTGGCGGCCGACAGGTTCATGATATCGGGCGGAAGCAGCCACGCATGGTTCGCCAGCAACGCCGACGGACTGCAGGTCGAGATTCGCAGTGCTTCGGACGACTACGGCATTCTTTCGTTGCAGGGGCCAAAATCGTTTGACCTTATGGGGGCCGCGACCGGCCAGGATTGGTCCGGTCTGAAATTCTCGCAGATCGGTCGAGCCAATGTGGCCGGTGTTGATGTCTTCGTCGCGCGGCAAGGTTTCACCGGTGAGCGTGGCTTCGAACTCTGGGTTCCAAAAAATGGCGGGGTGGCGGTCTGGCGCCATTTGCAAACCGCCGGTCAGCTACTCGGCGTCGTTTGCGCGGGCGAATACGCAGTCGAAGTGGCGCGGATCGAAGCAGGCCTGATCTTGATATCGTCCGACTACGATGCCGCAGATGTCGACCAGGCCACGGCGCGCGTCGATGCCGCAGACGACCGCCACATCACGCCATTCGAGGCTGGTCTCGGGCGTCTGGTCAATCTTGACAGTGACTTCGTCGGTCGTGACGCATTAAAGGCGGCGAATGCCTCGGACGAGCCAAAGCGGTGCTTTGTCGGCCTTCGCTACGATGCGGGAGAACTGTTGAGGATTGCCGCCGAAAAGAGTGCCTGCGGGACAGCTTTGTCGCGCGTCTTTTGGGGTTCGATGCGAGCATTCAAGGACGGCGAGCTGGTCGGCCGCGCATCGAGCCTTGCCTATAGCGCGACACTTCGGCAGGCGATCAGCTTCGGCTTCGTTCCAGAACGGCTTTCATCGGCCGGCTCGACCATTGAGGTCGAGCTGACGGACGATGAGGGAGCCGTGCTCGACATGGTGAGGGCCACGATCGTTCCCCTTCCTTTCGTGGAAATCAAACGATCCAAGGCCTGAAGGCGGTTCGCACCTGCAAGCCGCAGGCATTCGCCCCGACAATAGAAGCATTTTCAATTTCGCCGGCCGCACGGCTGCCGCATAGGAATCAAGGAGTCCAAAGTGCCTGAACGCAAACTCTGCGCGGCGCCTGAGCCGGCAGCCTCAGCCGGCTTAGTCCGACGAGATATCTCGATAGAACTTGCTCCCGCGCAGGTGGCCGGGTTCAGGCCCATTGCCTCCTCTTTTCCGTACGGGTCGAGAGTTTTTCTCACGCATCTCGAAGGCAAGCCTATAGCCCTGCAGGTCGAGGCTGCTAAGCAGTTGCTGGAGGCCGGCTTCATCCCGGTTCCGCATATCGGTGCAAGGCATTTCGCCACCGAGCGGGATTTCCGGGACCTCGTTTTGGCACATAGCCGCAATGGGGTCAGCGAAGCGCTCCTTGTCGGCGGCAATCCGCTTCTCGCGAGAGGGCCGCTCGACAATGCTGCCGCACTACTTTCCCATCCGGTGCTTGCCGACAGCACGATCCGGACCGCTTTCATCGGCGGATACCCGGAAGGCCATCCGGTGATCCCCGCAAATGCGTTGACCGCCGCGCTGGCACAGAAGATCGCGATTTGCGGGGAACGTGGTTTACGGCCGCGGCTGGTTTCGCAATTCGCCTTCGATGGCGGTGCGATCGGCATTTGGACAGCAGAAATCCAGCGCAATTATCCGGACCTGCCGATCCATATCGGACTTGCTGGCGTCACCTCGCTCGCCAAGCTCATCAAATTCGGCATGCTGTGCGGGGTCGGGCCTTCGCTCGCAATGTTGCGGCGCTCCGCTGCGGGCCTCTTCAACATACTAGCCGACAAGAATCCGGGCGATGTGATCCACGCCATCGAGGCGCATCGACCCTCGGGATCGTTCCACCTGCATTTCTATCCCTTCGGCGGCTGGGAAAAGACGCTTGCCTGGATCGCGGAACATCAGATGAGCACAGCCGTGCACCCCACCCACCACATAGGAGAAAGTCGATGAGAAACGGAAACGCACATCTGTTCGTGCCAGGCCCCACCAACATTCCCGACGCCGTCCGTCGCGCGATGAACGTGCCGATGCAGGATATGCGGGCCCCCGACTTTCCGGAGCTGACGCTTCCCCTGATCGCGGATTTGAAGAAAGTCTTCAAAACCGCAAGCGCGTCGATCTTCATGTTCCCGGGTTCGGGCACCGGCGCCTGGGAGGCTGCGATCACCAACACGCTGAATGCCGGTGACAAGGTGCTGATGTCGCGCTTCGGACAATTCTCGCATCTCTGGGTCGACATGGCTCAACGCCTCGGCCTCGACGTCGAAGTCATCGACGTCGAATGGGGCGAGGGCGCCCCAGTTGACGCGTACGCCGCTCACTTGGAGCGTGACAAGCACGGCGCGATCAAGGCCGTCTTCGTAACGCACAACGAAACCGCGACCGGGGTGACCTCGGATGTGGCGGGCGTTCGCCGTGCCCTTGACGCTGCCGGCCACCATGCGCTGCTCTTCGTCGACGGTGTTAGCTCGATAGCCTCGATCGATTTCCGCATGGACGAATGGGGCATCGATCTCGCCGTCACCGGATCGCAGAAAGGCCTGATGCTGCCTGCCGGTCTCGGCATCCTGGCGGTCAGCGCCAAGGCCATGGAAGCGCATAAGGGCTCGCGCATGCCGCGCTGCTATTTCAGCTTCGAGGACATGGGCGCGGCCAGCAAGACGGGTTATTTTCCTTATACACCGCCGACCCAGCTGCTTCTCGGCATGCGCGCCTCGCTCGACCTGTTGTTTGCCGAGGGCCTGGAGAACGTCTTCGCGCGCCATACGCGCCTGGCTGAAGGCGTCAGGCGTGGTGTTCGCGCGTGGGGGTTGAATTTATGTGCTGCCGAAGAAAAGTGGTGGTCGGATACAGTCTCGGCAATCGTGGTTCCGGCCGACGTCGACGCCAGAGCTGTGATCGCCAACGGCTATTCCAGATATCGCACCTCATTTGGTACTGGCCTTAGCCGGCTGGCGGGAAAGGTTTTCCGCATCGGGCATCTCGGCGACCTCAACGAAGTGATGTGTCTGGCTGCTCTGGCCTCCGCGGAAATGTCGTTGCGCGATGCCGGGGCAAAGATCGAGAGCGGCTCGGGTGTCGCGGCGGCACAGGAATGGTATCGCCAGCAGGTCGCATCCTCCCCAGCGACCGTCACCCGAGCCGCATAGGGGAAAACCGATGAGCAAGCCAAAAGTGATCCTCACCCGCCGCTGGCCGCGCGAGGTGGAAGCAAAGCTGGCAAGCCGGTTCGACGCGACGTTCAACGAAAGCGACCGGCCTCTCGACCGAAATGGGTTGAGGCTCGCGTTGGAGCAGGCGGACGCTGTTCTGCCAACGGTTTCTGACCGGCTCGACGCCGACCTGTTTGCCGGCGGATCGAGAGCGAAGATTCTTGGCAATTTCGGTGTCGGCTTCAATCACATCGACATCGAAGGGGCGAAAGCCGCTGGGATTGCCGTCACCAACACGCCCGGCGTTTTGACCGACGCGACCGCCGACCTTGCACTTACCCTGCTTTTGATGTGTGCCCGCCGCGCCGGTGAGGGCGAGCGCGAATTGCGTGCCGGCAAATGGTCCGGATGGCGGCCCACGCATCTGTGTGGCACGCATGTCACCGGCAAGACCATAGGCATTATCGGCATGGGCCGCATTGGCCAGGCCGTGGCGCGGCGTTGTCACTTCGGCTTCGGCATGAAGGTGATCTACCACGACGATTTCGCGAGCGATGTGCAGGATTTTCCGGCGCTCCGCATATCCAAGGTCGATCAGGTTTTTGAAGAGGCGGATTTCGTTTCGCTGCACTGCCCAGGCGGCGGCCAAAACATTCACCTGGTCAATGAGCGTCGTCTCGGCCTGATGATGAGATCGGCCATCCTGATCAACACCGCGCGCGGCGACGTGGTTGATGAGGCCGCGCTCATTGCCGCGCTTGAAGCCGGACAGATTGCTGGAGCTGGTCTGGATGTGTTCGAGCATGAGCCGAACGTGCCGCGAGCGCTGCGCGAACGGGAGAACGTCGTGTTTCTGCCGCATCTCGGCAGCGCCACTTCGGAAACCCGCGTGGCGATGGGCATGAAGGTGATCGAGAACCTGACCGCCTTTTTCGAGGGACGCCGTCCACCCGACCTAGTTTCCTGACGCAACGCCCGAACGCAAAACTGAGATCGTCGTCCGAGCGGCGGCAGAGGAGATACCATGTCTGATTTTTTCGAAAGAAGCCTCGAGGGCGACCAGCAGATCCTAAAGGCCATTCGTCTTGAGCAACACCGACAGCAATCCGAGATCGAGCTGATCGCGTCGGAGAACATCGTTTCCCCGGCCGTGCTTGCGGCGCAAGGATCGGTGATGACCAACAAATATGCTGAAGGTTACCCGGGCCGCCGCTACTATGGCGGCTGCGAGTACGTGGATCTGGTGGAAGCGGCGGCGATCGAGCGCACGATGCAGCTCTTCGGTGCCGGCTATGCGAATGTGCAACCTCACTCCGGGGCACAGGCCAATGGTGCCGTGATGATGGCGGTGCTGAAGCCCGGCGACACCTTGATGGGTTTGTCGCTGTCGGCAGGCGGGCATCTGACCCACGGCGCTAAGCCCACGCTCTCCGGCAAATGGTTCAACGCGGTCCAGTACGGCGTCACGCAGGAGACCAGCCTGATCGACTACGATGAGGTCCAGGCAAAGGCGCTCGAGCACCGGCCGAAGCTGATTATTGCGGGCGGCTCGGCCTATCCGCGCACTATCGATTTTACCCGATTCCGTGAAATCGCGGATTCAGTCGGCGCGCTGCTGATGGTCGATATGGCGCATTTTGCCGGCTTGGTCGCCGGCGGTGTTCATCCCAATCCGGTAGTGCTTGCCGATGTCGTAACCACGACGACGCACAAGACGCTGCGTGGCCCACGCGGCGGCATGATCCTGACCAACAATCCGGATCTTGCCAAGAAGCTGAATTCGGCGGTGTTCCCCGGCCTGCAGGGCGGTCCGTTGATGCATGTTATTGCTGCCAAGGCCGTCGCCTTGGGTGAAGCCTTGGAGGACGGGTTCAAGACGTATGCTCGGCAGACGGTGGCGAATGCCAGAATGTTGGCCGCAACGCTGGGCGAGCGCGGGTTCGACATTGTCTCCGGCGGAACCGATACGCATTTGCTGCTGGTCGACCTGCGGGGCAAGGGCCTGTCCGGCAAGGACGCCGAGGAGGCGTTGGGCAGGGCAGGACTGACCTGCAATAAGAACGGCATTCCCTTCGATCCGGCGCCGCCTGCCGTCACCTCCGGCATCCGTCTCGGCACGCCGGCCGCCACGACGCGGGGTTTCGGAGAAGGCGAGTTCGCCCGTGTCGGCAATCTCATAGCCGATGTCCTTGACTCAGTCGGAACGCAATCGGGCACCGAACAGGAGAAGGCAGCTCGGCAGTCGGTCGAGGAGCTTTGCGAGGCATTCCCGATCTACGAGGCCAAGCATCGTTGACCCATCTTTGCTCTGGTCGGACGGCAGGAGGAGCCTGCACGCCCGGGTGCGGCGCTTGATGTCCGGCTTGGGCGGTGTCTTCCCGATCCTTGGCTATTCGGAAAAGTTCGTCCCGGATCTCGTTGCCGGGCGCGGCTGGCTGGTCGGGGTGGCCATCATCGCCGGCAACCGGATGCCGTTCCGGATCATTGGGGCGATCTGCCCTATGTGGCCTCGCTGGTGCGGCTTGCCGGCCTGCGCTCGCGCACCCATCAACCGGTGGCGCTCGGCATTCCCTACATCAGGGAATAGTTCCCGGTCAGCTGGCCGGGCGGAAGGGCTTTGCCAGCGATGCCGGGAAATGCAGCGCCAGCATCTGCCGGTTTCGCGAGATCAGCACCAGCACAATGATGGTGGCCAGATAGGGCAGGGCGGACAGCAGTTCGGACGGCACTTCAAGCCCGAGCGCCTGCCCCTGCAGCTGTAAGATCGTCATGCCGCCGAACAGCCAGGCGCCAAGCAGGATGCGCAGCGGCCGCCAGGTGGCGAACACGACCAGCGCCAGCGCGATCCAGCCCTTGCCGGCGGTCATGTTCTCGACCCAGAGCGGCGTGTAGGCGACCGACAAATAGGCGCCCGCCAGGCCGGCCATCGCCCCGCCGAACAGCACGGCCATGTATCTGATCCTGATCACCGGATAGCCGATCGCATGCGACGTCTGCGGTGACTCGCCGATCGTGCGCAGAACCAGGCCAGCCTTGGTGCGGTAGAGAAACCAGCTAATGGCGATGAACATCGCAAGGGCCAGATAGACCATCGGATCGAAGCGAAACAGCAGCGAACCGATCAGCGGCAGATTGGACAGGAAGGGGATGTCGACCCCGTGCAGCGCCTCGATCGGCTCGCTGCCGAAGCCGCGGCCGAGGAAGGCCGACACGCCGGAGCCGAAGATCGCCAGCGCCAGTCCGGCCGCATATTGATTGGTGAGGAAAGTCAGCGCCAGGACCCCGAACAGCAGCGAGGCGGCGGCACCTGCCAGCGCGCCGGCAAGGATCGCGGCAGGCATCGAATAGCCCGCGGTGACGGCCCAAAAGGCGAGTGCCGCGCCCATCAGCATCATGCCTTCGATGCCGAGGTTGAGCACGCCCGATTTCTCGACCATCAGTTCGCCAAGCGCTGCGAATATCAGCGGCGTGGCGGCGATGACGGTGCCGGTGAAGATGGCAATGAACAGATCCATCAGGCTGTCTCCAGCGCATGCGTGTCTCGGGCCGGCCGTATCAGGCGAATGCGATAGAAAATGAAGAAGTCGGCGGCGAGCAGGAAGAACAGAAGGATGCCCTGGAAGATGCGGGTCAGCGCCGAGGGAAGGCCCAGCGTCATCTGCACGCCTTCGCCGCCGAGGAAAAGCAGCGACATCAACAGCCCGCCGAGAACGATGCCGAAAGCATTCAGCCGTCCAATGAAGGCGACGATGATGGCTGCGAAACCGTAGCCGGGCGAAATCTGCGGCGAGAGCTGGCCGAGCGGCCCGGCGGCTTCCGCCATGCCGGCGATGCCGGCCGCCGCGCCGCCTGCCAGCAGCCCGATCCAGACCGCGGCCGATTCGCGAAAGCCGGCATAGCGGGCGGCAAGCGGTGCCGCGCCGCTCACCGACATCTTGTAACCAAGGAAACTGCGATCGGTGAAAAGCCACATCACAAGCACAGCGACGACGGTGATGAAGATCGAAGAGTTGAGCCGGTAGGCGGGGTCGAAGGATGCGAACAGGGCGGCTGTCGGCAGAAGCGCCGTCTGCGGATAGTTGAAACCGGCCGGATCGCGCCACGGTCCATGCACGAGATAGGACAGGAACAGTGTGGCGATGTAGGTCATCATCAGCGTGACCAGGATCTCGTTGGTGTTCATGCGGGCGCGCAGGAAGGCGGGAATCGCCGCCCATGCCATGCCGGCGCCCATGCCGGCGATGAACATCATCGGCAAAAGCAGCAAGCTCTCCGGGTTCGGCCAGAACAGGCCGACGCCGGTCGCCGCAATCGCCCCCATGGTGAACTGGCCCTCGGCGCCGATGTTCCAGACATTGGCGCGGAATCCAACCGCCAGCCCACACGCGATGAGGATCAGCGGTGAAGCCTTGAGCAGCCATTCCGACAGCCCATTCATCGAATTCAGGGGCTCGATGAAGAAGGCATAGAGCGTTGGCAGTGGATCGTGTCCGAGCGAGGCAAAAAAGATCGAGCCGACGATCAGCGTCAAAACCGACGCCAGAACCGGCGCCACAACGCGCATAGTTGCCGAGGGCTCCGGCCTTTGTTCAATCCTGAAGCGCAACGTCGCCACTCCCATGTGCCATTGGGTCCTTGGTCATCACCAGGCCAGTCATCAGCAGTCCGATCTCCTCGCGGTCGGTCGTCTTGCGCACCAGCGGCGGCGACACCCGGCCCTGGCAGATCACTAGCAGCCGGTCGCAGATCTCGAACAACTCGTCGAGCTCTTCGGAGACGACGAGCACAGCGGCACCGGCGCGGCTGAGGTCAACGATGGTCTGGCGGATGAAGGCGCTGGCGCCGACGTCGACACCCCAGGTCGGCTGGGAAATAAGCAGCAGCTTCGGCTCGAGCGCGATCTCACGGCCGACGATGAATTTCTGCAGATTTCCGCCCGACAGGCTCTGGGCAGTCGCGCCTGGACCGTTGGCCTTGACCTTGAACCTGTCGATGATGCCGGCGGCGAAGGCGCTGGCCTTGCGGCGGTCGACCAATCCGCGGCGGACGGTACCGAAGCGGTGGGCGGTCAGCACCGCGTTTTCCCAAAGTGTGTGCGACGGCACGGCGCCGCGCCCCAGCCGCTCTTCAGGGACGAAGGCGAGACCGAGCTTGCGGCGCTCGTCGGAACGAAGGCGAGCGGCAGCGCTACCGCAAATCCTGATCGCGTCGTTGTTGTGATGCGTGCGTTCCCCGCTGAGCAAGGCGATGAGTTCGGCCTGGCCGTTTCCGGAAACGCCGGCAAGCCCGACGATTTCTCCGCCCCGTACATCAAAGGAAACATCCTTGAGATCGACGCCGAAATGATCGCGCGCCTTGACAGACAGGCCCCTGACCTCAAGCACCGGTTTCTCGCTCGGGACCGGAGGGCTGACATGCATTTCCGGAAGCTTCGAGCCGACCATCATGCGGGCAAGCTCGAGCGAGGTCGTCTCTTTCGGACGGGCGGTGCCGGTGACCTTGCCGTTGCGCAGCACTGTGGCGGTGTCGCAGAGCTCCTGCACCTCGTCGAGCTTGTGGCTGATATAGACGATGCTGCAGCCCTCGGCGGCGAGCTGCCGCAGCGTCTCGAACAGCTTGACCACGGCCTGTGGCGTCAAAACCGATGTCGGCTCGTCGAGGATCAGAAGCTTGGGCGCCTGCAGCAGGCAGCGCACGATCTCCACGCGCTGGCGCTCGCCGACCGAGAGGTCATGCACCTGGCGATGCGGATCGATCGGCATACCGTATCGAAGCGAAAGCTCGCGGATCTTCTCGGCGAGGGAGGGCAAGTGGAAGGCGCTGCTTGCCGAAAGCGCGATGTTTTCGACGACCGAAACGGATTCGAACAGCGCGAAATGCTGGTAGACCATCTCGATGCCGAGCGCGCGCGACGTCGCCGGATTGTGCGCGGCGATAAGCTTGCCGTCGCAATAGATCTCGCCGGAATCGGCCTGCGCGGCGCCGTAGATGATCTTCATCAGCGTCGACTTGCCGGCGCCGTTCTCGCCTAGCACGGCATGGATCTCGCCGGGCTGGATCGAAAGCGAGACGTCGTCATTGGCGACGACGCCGGGATAGCGCTTCGAGACGTTGCGCAATTCTAATCGCGGATGCATGGCGGTCCTGCCGTGGCGTGAAGCGAGGTTGGACGGGAATCAGGCAGGAGGCGCCGAAGCGGCGGCTTCGGCACCTTCCTGGGTCTTGCAGAGGATCAGCTCAACCTGCCGATCATTCCCTTGACGAACCAGTTAATGCCGCGAATGCCGTCGTCGGCCAGAACCGAACCGGCGGCAACCTTGACGTTGCCGTCCTGGTCTTTCAGTTCGCCGGCATAGGGGTGCACCTTGCCGCTGCCGACATCGGCTTCGAGCTGCTTGAGCTTGGCCTTCGTATCGACCGGCATGCCGTCATTGTAGGGCGCCATCTTCACCACACCGGCGGCCAGTCCATCCCAGCGCACTTCAGATTTCCAGGTGCCGGCGGCGACAGCCTTGGCCGCGCCGACATAGTCGCTGGTCCAGTCGAGGACAAACGAAGTCAGCTGTTTGCCCGAAGCGAACTTCGCCATATCGCTGGCATAGCCGATCGACCAAGCGCCGCCTTCGCCAGCGACCTGCACGCCGGTCGCTGTTCCGGTTGTCGAGCATATTACGTCACAACCTTGTGAAAGCAGCGTCTTGGCGGCTTCCTTTTCCTTGCCGGGATCGAACCAGGAATTCAGGAAGATGGCGTTGCAGGTGGCATTGGCGTTAACGCTCTGCGCGCCGAGCAGCAGCGCGTTGGCCATGCCAACTACGTCCGGGATAGGAAAGCCGCCGATAAAACCGATCCTCCCTGCCTTCGACATATAGCCGGCGGCAGCTCCCGCCACGAAGGTGCCTTCGTGATATTTGGCTTCGAATGTGCCGAGATTGGCTAAGTGCATGATGCCGGAACAATGTTCGAATGCCACCTGGGGGAAGCGGGGCGCCACTTTTTGCATCGGCGTTCCATGCGAAAAACTTGTACCGAAGATCAGCTTGTTGCCGGCGCTGGCGAGCTCTCGGAAGATACGCTCGGCGTCCTGCGGCATGAAGATATTGTCTATCACCGTTAGGGCGACCATGTCGCCAAACTGAGCCTTTAGCGCATCGACGGCGAGCGAATGTTGCTTTGTCCAGCCAATTTCAGCTTCGGTATCTACGTAGACGACTCCAATCTTCAACGGCTCGTTCGCAAAAGAAATTTTGGCAAAAGTACTAACGCCTAGTGCAGCGCCGGTGTATTTCAGAACCTGCCTCCTGTCTATTTCAAACATTTCAGCGCTTCCCCTTGTTTTGGCTTGCTAGTCGATCGTTGCTTGCTCTGGTCTCACCGAAGTCATTTGCGCGTGTGAACGTGCTGCCGCAATTGTGTGACCACAATATTTCTGTCAGGCGTTGAGTCAGAAAGCTTGGCGGTTGCCTCGCCCTCTCTCGCAAGATAGGGCCGCAGAGCTTCTGGCAGACTCAATTCAGGAAACACCTGCCGGTCCATAACGTAGCCCCGAATCACAGCCCTATAGTGCGCATCGGTCAATTCCATGGCCTGCTTCAGGCGTCCCTTTTCCAGCAAGTCGACCAAACGCGAGTGATCGTCCAACAGATTGCAATAGTCCCAGTCAGCTGTGACCAACGAACGTATCAACGTCGTTCGCCGCACAAGTTGGGCGTGCATCTCCTGCATGACTCTGTTTCTACTCAGGCGGAGAACCAGCGTATGAAATTCCTGACCTAGTACGTCTGCCAAGGCATGATTGCCATCGACTGTCGCTTGACGCTGCCGCTCGATCTGTTGGCGAAGCTCCGCCCAGCCGGCGGGCCCAAGGCGCTCGCTCAGCTGGGCAGCCACACCCTGTTCGATCAAACTTAGGGCATCGTAGATCTCTAGTGCGTCCTGCATTGACGGGCGGGCGACGAAGGCACCCCGGTTACGCTCCATATGGACGAGGTCATCGTCGCTCAGCCTGATCAATGCCTGCCGTACAACAATGCGGCTGCACTGGAAGATTTCTGCAAGTTCACGCTCACCAAGCTTACATCCCGGTACCAGACGATGGTCCATAATCGCTCGGATCAAAATGTCCGCAATCTTGTGTGACTGGCTTGGCACGTCAGCCTCTCCTGTATGTCATGCACTTTGTGTGCGGATACTTGTCAGAAACCAACAGCCGCACTTCCCTTCCGCGCGAAGGAGTCGACGGTTCCATGGCAATCTGGCCACAAACTTTAGTATGACTGGCAAAAAAAAAAATTCAATATGGGTTGCAAAAAAAAGAAATTGGTATCCAATGTTGTGAGAGTTGGTTGTCGATACGCTCTGAAGTGGGACTGATGGAGGTGGTCGTCGTGGTTGGTGATTTTGGACTTCGCAACGACTGGCACGTGGTGGCAGACCAGGCAAACCTGGTTGGCGTAGACCAGTTCGATGCGCGCCTTTTAGGCGCGGACATCACCGTGCGTCGGCAAGCACGAGACGGGTTTGAGGTGGTGCGCAACGATACCGGCGAACCGGTGCACTCCGCGCAGCGGTACGGCTACATATGGGCGTGCCTCGGAACACCGGAGCGAGAGATCCTGTTCATCCCAGAGGCGACTGAACCAAATCGACATCTCGTTACTGCGGGCTCGATCGCTGTGAGGGTATCAGGACTACGCGCGGTCGAAAATTTTCTGGACATGGCCCATTTTCCATTTTTGCATACCGGATGGTTGGGGGAAGAGCCCCACACCGAAGTAACACCCTATAAAGTAGAACTTACGGCAGAAGATGAACTAGTCGCGACGGAATGCAAATTCTTTCAGCCTGTGTCTTTCCCAACCGCTAAAGGTGGATTCATTGTCGAATACACCTACAAAGTATTCCGCCCTTACACGGTGGCGCTTTATAAAACTAATTCGGTAGTCACGCATCGTCGCGACGTTATAGTTCTTTTTGTTCAACCGGTAGATGAAGAGAACTGCGTCGCCCATCCCTTCCTCTGCTACGTCAAGGAAGGTGTCGATGTGGCTACCGTCCGAGCCTTCACACAGCTGATTTTCGGGCAGGATAAGCCGATCCTTGAAAATCAGGTTCCCAAGCGCCTGCCTCTCGATCCCCGCGCCGAGACGCCGATCCGTGCCGATGCCGTGTCGGTTTCATACCGCCGGTGGCTTCGCGACCGGTCGATTACATACGGCGCCATTCCCGCGAACGCCTAACAGCGCATTTCATACAGGAAGATGAGAATGTCCTTATCAAGATGTTCAGATCGGGCGATCCTCGATCTCTGGCACCCTATCGGCGCCATCGCCGAATTTTTGCCTGGCGGTGTTCAGGACACTGTATTGCTCGAGGAGCGTCTGAAGTTCGAGGTCGGGTCCGACGGTCAAGCGGTGGTCTGGCGTTTTCGGCCTGATTTGCTACGTGCCAACCAGGTTTCGCCTGCCGATAGGCTTCCTGCGAGAAGTGCCTATGGCTATGTCTGGACTTCGCTCGGATCTCCGCCTCCGAACCTATTCTCCATCCCAGAATATGCTGAGCCTGACCGGCGCAATATGAACGCTGCAACAGTTGGCGTTCATGTCTCGGCGCCTCGCGCAATCGAGAACTTTTTGGATATGGGGCACTTTCCGTATGTCCACACCGACATCCTCGGCGCGGAACCCCACACCGAGGTCAAAGAATATGACGTGGAGGTCTCGATTGAGCGCGACGAGATCCTTGCTACGCGTTGTCGCTTTTACCAGCCTATGGCCTCTACTGCTTCCTCTGGTGGCGCGGATGTCGAATATATTTATCGCGTGCCGCATCCTTATTGCTCAGTTCTGTACAAATCGAGCCCAATCGACATGAGCCGGCTAGATGTGATTGCGGTTTTCATGCAAGCGACGGATCAGGAGCATGTACGTGCACACATGCTCATGAGCGTCCTCGACAACAACAATGAGGACAAAATCATCAAGCGGTTCCAGCAGACGATATTCGGCCAGGACAAGCCGATCCTCGAGAACCAGGTGCCAAAGCGCTTGCCGCTGGACCCGCGCGCTGAAACACCGATCCGGGCCGACAAGTCGGCCATCGCCTATCGGCGTTGGCTTAGCCAGAAGGGCGTGACCTACGGCGTCATCCCGGTCGCGGCCTGACAGATTTTTGGAGACGACGAATGTTGCAAGAAGCCAGGAACCGGTGGCATCCGATTGCCGCTGCCCATGATTTGCCCCACCGCCACGTTTTCCATGGCCAGTTGCTTGGCCGGGAATTTGCTGTCTGGCGCGCCGATGACGGGTACGTCAACATCTGGGAGAACCGCTGCCTGCACCGCGGCGTAAGGCTGTCGATCGGTATCAATGACGGGCGTGAACTGAAGTGCCAGTACCATGGCTGGCGCTATTCGAACCGCACCGCCGGCTGTACCTATATTCCGGCGCATCCCGCCGATGCACCGGCCCGCACCATCACCAACCGCACCTTTCCGGCCGTGGAGCGTTATGGGCTTGTCTGGTCCTCGGAGGAGCCGCAAGGGGAAGTTCCAGATGTCACTTGGCTGTCGGAGGAAAAGTTGCTTGCCTTGCGCGGCATTCCGGTCAATGCGCCTGCCGACAAGGTCGTGGAAACGCTAAAGGCCTATCGTTTCCAACCCAGTGGGGCCGTCGAGGGTGACAGTGCCGAGATCGTCGTGAAAGCCGTGCAGGATTTTGCCGTGGCGCTGCGCTCCCGTGACGGCAGCGAGGAAACGCATGGCGTCTTCTTCGTTCAACCCGTCGATTCCAACCGCTCGGTCATTCGCGGCGTGCTCGACGGGGAAATCAAGGGAGCGACGCGCATCGCCATTCTGCGCCATCACAACGAGCGGCTTGCCAAGCTGCGCGATGCGGTGGAGCGCGAGGCGGCAAAGTCGATCGCGCCCGCGCCGCTCGAGCCCATCTACGAACGAGTGTCGGCCGAACTCGCCGAGATGCCGGAGTTGACGTCGCATGGTCGCAAGGCGGCGCTGCGCGTCACGGTGGCACGGAAATGGCAGACCGCCGATGGGATCGCCGGATTCGAACTTCGCCCGATCAAGGGCATCCTGCCGACGTTCCAGCCTGGGGCGCATATCGATGTTCATATGCCCAGTGGCGAGGTCCGGCAATATTCGATCACCAACGGTCCCGGCGAAACCGATGGTTTCACCATCGGCGTCAAACTTGAACGGGATTCGAAGGGCGGCTCGAAATGCATGCACGAGACCGTGCGTGAAGGCGATGTGCTGGCGATTTCAGAGCCACGCAACAACTTCCCGCTGCGCCGCGATGCGATCAAGACGCTGTTCGTTGCCGGCGGCATCGGCATCACACCGCTGCTGGCCATGGCGCAGGCGCTGAAGAACCAGGATTTGACGCATGAGCTTCACTACTTCGCGCAAGGGCAAGAGCATCTTGCTTTCGCCGATCGGCTGAAGCGGCTCGGCGATGCGCTGAAGCCGCATCTCGGGCTCTCACCCGATCAGACGGGCGCCGAGCTTCGCCAGATCCTCACTGGCTACCGGGACGGCATGCATCTCTACATCTGCGGTCCCGGTCCGATGCTGGAGGCCGCGCGCAAGATCGCGGCGGAGCAGGGTTGGCCCGACAGTGCTGTGCATTTCGAGTATTTCAAGAACACCAACAAGATCGACGACAGTTCGAGCTTCGAGGTGGCGCTGGCGCGGTCCTGTGTCACGCTCCAGGTGCCGGCCGGAAAGACCATTCTGCAGGTCATGCGCGAGAGCGGTATCGACGTGCCATCCTCCTGCGAGCAAGGCGCCTGCGGCACCTGCATTGCGACGGTGATTGAAGGTGAGCCGGACCATCAGGACGTTTATCTCAACGACGACGAGCGCAAGTCCGGGACGAAGATAATGACCTGCGTCTCGCGCGCCAAGTCGGCGCGCCTCGTTCTGGATATCTAGGAGCCGCCAATGATCTCGCTTTATGACTACGAACTGTCTGGCAACTGCTACAAATTGCGGCTCCTGATGAGCTTTCTCGGCGTCGACTACAAGACGGTGCCGATCGACTTCTATCCCGGCCGCGAGCACAAGTCAGAGGCGTTCCTGAGGCTCAACCCGCTCGGCCAGTTGCCGGTCATCGACGACGACGGGATGATCCTGCGCGATGCCCAGGCGATCCTCGTCTATCTCGCGTCGAAACACGATCCGTCGGGCAAATGGTATCCGAGGGACAACCCGGCGCTTCTCGGCGAAATCAGCCAGTGGCTGGCTTTCGCCGACGGCATCACCTCGACGGCATCCGCCGCCCGCCTGCACGATGCGCTGTTCTACGACTTCGACATCGACGCCGCCCGCGCTGGCGCGCACAGGCTGTTCCGCATCCTCGACGAGCATCTCTGGTTCGGCGAACAGGAAGGCCGCGAGTGGATCTGCTCAGGCGCGCATCCAACGATCGCCGATATCGCGTGCTTTCCCTATATCATGCTGTCGGAGGACGGGGGCATTCCGCGCCAGGATTATTCCGCGATCCGTCGCTGGTGCGATCGCGTAAAGCGCATCAAAGGTTTCACCGTGATGTCGGGCGTGTTCCCTGCCGGACCGGCCAAGGCAGCCTGAGTACTTCAAGACAATCCAGCCGGGTGTGGACCGGCGAGACATTGGGAGTGAAAGAATGAAAACGCGTGCCGCGGTTGCTGTTGGTGCGGGAAAGCCGCTCGAGATCATGGAGGTGGACCTCGAGGGCCCGCGCGAGGGAGAGGTGCTGGTCGAGATCAAAGCGACCGGCATCTGCCACACGGACGAGTTTACGCTTTCCGGCGCCGATCCCGAGGGCCTGTTCCCGGCGATCCTCGGCCATGAAGGCGCCGGCGTTGTCGTCGATGTCGGTAAGGGCGTCACCTCGGTCAAGAAGGGCGACCACGTCATCCCGCTCTATACGCCGGAAT
>NZ_JAMYMF010000032.1:0-92221 GCF_040318415.1 Mesorhizobium sp. M1163
ACTGGATGAGCTGCCGGCAAGACAGGCGCTTCAACAGCCCAAACCCCCGGTGCCGGATTGCGGAGCTATTTTGCGCGCAGCTGATACCCATCAGATCACCCTTCATCGGAGCGGCGGACCTCGGCATTCGTCTCCACAGTCGATCTCGGCTAGCAGTGTGCCTTGCCGGATTGGAGTTCTTTCGACCGCGCATGCTTGGTTGAATTCGAGCCTCGCCGCCCCGAGGAACAGGTTCTTGCCCGCGCCGTACCAAAGATTGATAATCACTTTGAAACTGCCCGGTGGCACGGTATCGCTGCCGAACCGGACATCAGGTCTTTCCTTGGCGCAATAACTTTGAAACAAATCCTGCTGGCAGGCGTTCCAGCATAGCGGGCGGGTTTCCGGAGGACCCAATGCCCGACGAATACAATGACATCGTCATCCCCCAAGACCACGACGCATTGCCACTTCGGGAGGAGGAGTATTTCGTCGTCTGCCCGGCGTGCGGCCAGGCGTTCGACATCAGGTGTATGGCAGAGGCGCTTCATCACAACGAGCTGGGCCATCAGCCCTACGACCTCGACTCGTAGTCGCCGGCGTTGCCGTCGGGTCAGCTTACAACGAATCCCTGTCGCGAGGGCGTAGCTTTGCCGGCACGCTGTGTCGTGACAGACACCTTGCAGGCTTTCAGCGACGACTTGATTGCCGTTGCGGTTGTTGTCGATGTGGCCGTGGCTGTCACCGACCGGTTGTTAACCCAGGGGAGGGCGCTTACTCCACCCAACCATGTCGTCCAGTTCCGTCGCGACGCACCGAAGCAGACTTTTTGCGGGCATCGGTGGCGGGACGAACATGTGATCTCCATAATGGATACGAGCCGGCGCCCATCGCGTCTGACCGGCGACCAAGCGCTCGCTGCAGAGAAAAGTTCCCGTCGAGCGGGATGCCGCGTTGCCTTCACACGGGATGTGCTGGTCGTCTCCTTCCACAGCGCACACGTGCCACGCGTCCTGGACGGGCGCGCCGCCTGTTGCCGAGAGCGACGATCGCGAATGCGAAGATCTGACTTGCTTCACCGGTAATCCGAAAGCGCCAGGAACGCGCTACGCTGAGCGCCTGCCCTAGCGTCGAGCTCCCATTTATCCGTTCGTCCGCTCCATATCCGACTGGACAGCGCGGCACCCTTGGGCTGTTCAAAGGCGCTTGCATCTTCCCCGCGCCGACACCGGCTGTTGTCTCGCCGGAGCGTTAACCCGTTGAAGCCCGGCGGGGCTTTCTCAGCCTAGTGATCGCCGACTTGTCGACAGTAATCACCCCGCCGCAGTCAATGCGCACAGTGAGTTTGTTCCCTCCGCAATCGATGCGGGTGACGTCCCCAACAAGAACCACTCGGTCGCCGGCCCGGACTTTCGGTGGCGGATCAATCGTATATGGATGGTCATACGAAGGAATGCTCACCCTGGCGCGCCCGCTGGGGAGAATCGCGATGACGATACCTGCTAGCGCAACCTCATCGCCGACCTCAAATTCACCAGGCATGTTAACGTGCAGCATGGTGTTCCTCCCGATGCTTTCCTAATTCACGCTTTGCTAAATTAATGCCCGGCCAACCAGGTTGGTTGCTTGCAATCGACTTCGTACGGTTCCGCACAATTCCAAGCTGGGGTATGCACTCCCAGTTGGCCTCGGATCGGCCTTTGTGTGCGTCAAATTCTGCAGAAATGGTTTAACATTTCAGCGATGACCTTGGCGCGCTTGCCCAACCACGTGTTAGCGGAGCGACGGACTTCCTCTCGGTCCGGCGATGGCCATAAAGGGTGCGTGGAGCGGAGGAACGCCGACGCCGGAAACAGGTATCGCGTGCTGTTCCCAAAGTGACGGCTCCCTCGGAGCGGAAGTTGAACACAGGCCCACCGTTAGGTCCGGCTTCCAAACGTCATAGAAGCCGCTCGACGGCTTTACCTGCCACGCTGGTTATTGGAGCCGAATAGTCAATGCGGGTGTCGTGCGCCTAAGCGCAAGTCAAATTCGTTTTCAGGCTCGGGATATTCAAGGCCAGCGGCGCTATCATCCGGTAATATTCAGCCAGGCCATATGTTGTTCGCTATCGTTGCACATGGGAGGCTCCGATCGGGGGACATTTCAATCACAATGGCAACCGGACAGACGCTGGAAGCGCCGGGCCTGAAAGGCTAGAACGATGACACAAGCTTTGCCCTTCTTCGCGCCAGGCTTCGAGCTTTTTGGCGAGCGATCCTGAGCTCGGGCAGCGTTGGCTGCCACCAGCCTCGTTGCCGTTCCGCTAACTCGGCAGCACGCCGAGCGGGCCATGTTCTAATCAATTCAGCCAACGTCGCCGGACGCCATCTGCCCCAGACATGGTCGACGTCCGCCTCGATCAAATGCGGATAGAACGCTGCTAATTCCGAGGCGTCTACGAGTTCACCCGAAATGTCGGTGAAGACGACGATGCCGTATTGCTCCGTCGCCACGGTAAGGCCAAGCCGGGGTAAATCGTCAGCAGGCAATGGATAGCGACGTCGCCTGCGTTCGGCATACCGCAATCTAGCGGCTTTATATTCCTCGGAGTCTTTGGACGCTTCCCGTCGCCGTTTCCTCTCGTCCGGTTCTGCGCGGCCTGCGGCCCTTTCGATGCTTGGCCAATGGCGCCTCAACTCCTCGTATGAGCGGAAAGGCACCCTCCAGGCCCGCAGTTCGTCGTCCCAGCTCGCCCATGGAACGGCTCGCAGTTCCTCGAGGACCGTCCGCGAATATGGCGTGCGGATGCGCAGGTCGTCCGCGATTTCCAGATACCGGCTCGACAGGGGATCGAAGGCGAAAGCATCCCGTCCCTTGCTGTCATCATGTGCTCCTCGTAGATCCGCCTCTTGCGCAAGCCAGCGCTGGATGCGCCGTGCTGCAGTCTTTCCCGGCACGAACCAGCTTTTGCGCTCGTCACTCCACCTGGCGCGCGGGAATGTCTGTCGAAACCGCTCAACCGCCGCGCGACCGTACGGAAAGCGCGCTTCGGCACCAGGAGCTGTCTGCGGTGAAGCAGGGACGTCGGATTTTTCCATCAGATTGCGAAGCACAGCACTGCTCGCAAAGAACGCGGTGCAGGTCATTTGGGTCCAAGACCACCAGAACGTATGGTCTGCCCGCAAGGGGAAGCCAATGAGGCGATCGGTGAACTGCTCAACGCGCCAGCGTGGAGAAACCTTCGCCGCGCCGGACCGTTTATTCTGCTCCAGGAGAGGTCCATTCATGCCCAGACGAGATGCAAAAAACCCAACGGCCAGACAGCCAACGAGCCCTCGTTCGCGTCCCTTGAAAGGTGAGGAGACGGAAGTGAACCACATCGTCGAAACGCAAAGTATATCGCCAGTCCAGGCGCGGGAGCTTGTGCGGCGCCACGGAAACGATTGGCGTAAGATCGATGAAGCCGCCAAATCTTATAAGGACGACAGCTGATGCCGCCATGTCCAGAACTCTGATTGTCATTGGTTTGATCATAGTTGCCATCGGCCTATTGTGGCCCTGGTTGTCGCGGGTCGGTCTGGGCAAATTGCCCGGTGACATCGTGATCCAACGTGAGAACTTCACGTTTTATGCTCCGATCGGCACCGGGATTCTGATCAGCATCGTGCTCTCGTTTGTTCTGTGGCTACTCAACCGATAGCGAGGACGGCGAGCCCGCGTCGCCGGAGGAAAAGAACGACGCGGGCCGGTCGGAGCTATCCGATTTGGCAGCAAAAATATGAGGGAAAGAGTTTGCTGCGTGGGCAGAACTTTCCCTGCGCGCCGGTGTTCCATCGCGTGAGGAAAAAAGCCCGCCGCACAGTTTGATGCGGCGGGGCCGATCAAGCGCTGTTGCAGGGCGGGGGCTCGGGGTCGGGCATGCCCGGTGCCCGCGGATCAAGGAAACTTTAGATGCATCAGTTGCAATGCGTCCACCAACCGACGGTTGGAGAACACGAAGTTTGATTCCGAGAGCTTTGCCGGGAACTCAGCCTTGGCGCGGCACGTTGCTAAGTCGTTGCCTTCGCAAAGGATGCATGCAATGGCGAAAGACATATCTCGCGAGGAAGAGCAACGCGGCGCCGAAAAAGTCCTCATCTGGGGCGCTGCAATCGCCCTTGTCCTTTTTGTGTCGCTGCTGGCCATATCCCTCATCGGGACGTCCTGATCTGTTTCGACTGCAGGATTGGACCGGCGGGCGCGAGGTCTTGGCGAGCGTAGAGGGATGCCGGGCTGCTGCACCCTATAAGCCGCTCCCTTCCGCCGTTTTGTCGTCTCTATCGCAAGTCGAGCAGCAACGCGCTCAATTCAGAAAAACTAATTGCGCGGGTCACAACCTGCAGCAAAACTGTCCCAATCCGACCCGATCGGCTGTCCTTCGCCGGGAGACGAAAAGCCACAAGCGGACGCTACAGGCCTAACTTCTCCCGGAGTACATCAATGCGTTTAGAAGCTTCCGCCTTGCTGAGGCCGTCAGCATAGGTGTCAGGGTCGTCGGCCTGTTCGGCCAGAGTTTTCAAATAGGAGGCTTGTGCGGGAGTCATTGGGTCATCTCCGCTGACCCAATCTTCCGGGTCCTTTTCGACATTTGCCGATTTCTCGATTTTTAGGTTGTGCCGGTCGCCCATGATCAATCTCCCTTGATGATCACCACAATGAGAAATGATCATGATTTGTTCCGCCACTTTGGTAGGCTTTCTCACACCGTTTGCACCGGCCCGGTCTGCGGATCGAATGGAACGAGCGAAGGCCGTGTCCGAGCGGCGCTTTTGCTTCGACTGCGTTGCCGTAGAAAAGCTGCTCCGTCGTCATATTTTTTAATTAATACAGCTACTTCAACAGTCGCAATGGAATCACGTGAGAGCTGTTGCAATTGGCCGCTCCGCCGCCTATTGTGTATTGCAACAGCTCGGAGCTAAATGCAGGGTAACTGTTGAATTGGCTGATTTTGTTGAATTAAATAACGATCAGCGTCGGGAAAAAGTCAATTCCGACCAACGCTTCATTGCGCTCAAGGAGGCCCAAAGGAAGGCGAAGAGCTTTCGGGGATCCCTCGTCTGGCACACCGTGAACGGCATTGACCACTTGATGCGAAGCTACTACGACGCCGCTGGCGTGCGACACCAAAAGGCAGAGGGTCGGCGCTCGCCGGCGAGCGAAGCTGTCAAGGCGGATTGGGAAACAGCTCGCGCGTCCGCCCAAGAAACGCTCTCTGCGCGACAGGAGCAGATGGAGCGCCAATCTGCTGTCAATCGCGCGCTCCGGCTTGGACGTGTTCCCCTGATCGCCGCAAGAATTATCAGGGCAATAGATAACGCCGGTCTTCTCGGGGAAGGCATTCGTATTGCCGGCACGAATGCGATCTACGCCTATGAGGCGGCGGCCGGAGTGTTCGTGGATCCCGGAATCACATCGACCCAAGATATCGATCTCCTCATGGACTCGCGCCAGTCCCTCCGGATCATGTCTGGCGCCAACGTCGAACATGGAGCGCTCATCAACCTTTTGCGCAAGGTCGATCGGTCTTTCGAGCGTTCATCCGCCACGTTCCGCGCGGTGAACCGCGACGGATACCTCGTGGATCTGATCAAACCGCTTGCAAACCCGGCGTGGAAGCCGAGCCGGGAAACTGTCGGGAAGGCCGACGACGAATTGGTGGCCGCCGAGATCGCCGGCCTGGCATGGCTGGAAAATGCCCCTGCTTTCGAAGCAATCGCCATCGATGAAAAAGGCGGACCGTTGCGGCTCGTGGTTCCCGATCCGCGTATTTTTGCCGCTCACAAATTCTGGGTCTCAAAACGAGCTGATCGCGAGCCAATCAAGCGCCGTCGCGACTTGGCCCAAGCGCAAGTGGTTGCCTGGCTGACGACGCAATATCTCGAGCATCTCCCCTACAAAGCAAGCGAGCTTCGGGTCCTACCAAGGGCCGTTTTCGACGAGGCCCATCATTTATTCGCGCGACCAGCGTCGCGGCCGTGAATGTCTGAGCTACAAGTTGGCCGGCTGGATTGGCCCTCAACTTCCAACCGATCGAAGACGCGGCCCAGCAGCGCCAGATCGGAGGGACGAAAGACGCCAGCTTGCTGTGCTTTGGGACCAATTGGCATGACACCCCTTGATGCAGGCCCAGCCGACAGAATCGAAACTAATTGGGCGCTATTACAGGGTTCAAGCTGGAGACAGCCGATGATCTTAGAGTCTCGTGCTCATGCCGGTTCGATATCCGTTTGGGAGAAGTCTTTGCCGATGAAAAGCAGCGGTTCGTCTGCACGCTTTGCCAAAGCATAGGAGAGGCAATCGGCAAAATTCAGCGCCGCCGGGTGGTGGCCTTTGCCGTAGGTCAGCCATCCCTGGGTCGCCAGATCAACCAATTCGGAGTCGACAGCAATGATGTCGGTCTCGATTTCGCGCAGCCAAAGATCGATCTCGGCCAACGGGTGTTCGCCGCGCCTGCTTACCAGCGCCATGCGTGCCTCGAGCACGCAGGTTGCCGGGACCGGTCGGACTGGGTCGGAGGCCAGCGCTCGTTCCAGCCTTGCTGCCTCAGGTTCGCTCCGAAGGATCGCTACAATAGCTGAGGTATCGATCACCATCAGTTAGGAATTCCATGCTCGTCATACCCGATGATCTCCTCGTCGCTGCGACTATCCAGTTCAGGCAATCGTGCCACTCTTTCTCGGATGGCGCGCAATTCTGCCAGCAGACGCTCCTGAGCGGTCTCTCCAAAGCCCAAGCGATGCAAGCGCTCGCTAAGGGCCTGATGGATGGCTTCTGTCTTACTGATGCCCTGGCGGCGTGCGAGTTCATCGGCGAGAGCGACGGTGGCCGGATTTTTGATGTTCAGGGACACGAGAAATCCAAAAATCTACCTTTCTGGCAATTTCCTACCACAGTTCTCTAGGCCTTCAACATACCTGCTAGCCTCGCCTGCACCCGCGCCGCGCCGGGGGCCGACCTCTATGTGAACCTGGCTCGTCGCGCCAACCGGCTGCTCGCGGCGCGCTGAACTTCGCGGCGGGGACGCGAGATGGTGGCGCTGCTGATGGAAGACGTCACCCCTTGAAGTGTCGGGCGGTCGATGACACCGGTCGGTGGGTCTCGATCGGCGAAAGCGATCCGTGTGGTCGATGCCGAGCAGTAGATATGCCTTCTCGTATAGCCGCCTGTTCTGCTGGAGCGGCGATGGCCAGTCGGGCCCCGGTTGCTGAGCTATCGCGGTCGCGGCACCGCATTTCGCAAGTCTCTGCACGTCATGCCACGATCGCCGGTTTTGCTTGTTGCAAGGCCGGCACTCCTGCCTTTTCTAATGATCCCCGACCGCGGCACGAACCAGTTCGTGGCGAGAAACGGGGACCCCGCATGGCGACCAACCATCATGCCAGCAAGAGAGTGGTGTCGCGCGGCGCGCGCATGCTGCGCACCGCCCTCGGCCCGGCCATCGCAGGCTTCCTTGATGATCCAGCCATTGTCGAGGTGATGCTGAATCCCGACGGTCGCCTCTGGGTTGATCGCCTCACCGAAGGACTTGTTGCAAGCAATGAAATCCTGATCGCGGCCGACGGCGAACGGATCGTCAGGCTGGTCGCGCACCATGTCGGTGCGGAGGTGCATTCGGGCTCGCCGCGCGTTTCGGCTGAACTGCCCGGGACCGGTGAACGGTTCGAAGGCCTGTTGCCGCCTGTCGTCACGGCACCAACATTCGCCATCCGCAAGCCGGCAGTCGCGGTGTTTACGCTTCAAGACTATGTCGCCGCCGGCATCATGACCGAAGGCCAGGCTGACGCCCTGCAGCTTGCCGTGGAGACACGGAAGAACGTGCTGGTGGCCGGCGGCACATCGACGGGCAAGACCACGCTGGTCAACGCGCTTTTGGCGGAGGTGGCTAAAACCGCCGAGCGCGTCGTGCTGATCGAGGACACACGCGAGTTGCAGTGTGCTGCGCCCAATCTTGTAGCGCTGCGCACCAAGGACGGTGTCGCCTCGCTGTCCGATCTGGTGAAGTCGTCCCTGCGGCTTCGGCCCGATCGCATCCCGATCGGCGAGGTACGCGGCGCCGAAGCGCTCGATCTGTTGAAGGCATGGGGCACCGGGCATCCCGGCGGCATCGGCACTATTCACGCCAATTCTGCCATTGGCGCACTGCGGCGACTGGAGCAGCTCGTGCAGGAGGCCGTCGTTACGGTCCCGCGCGCGCTGATCGCCGAAACCATAGACCTCATCGCGGTTCTCGCTGGCCGCGGTTCAGCGCGCCGGCTCGTCGAAATCGCCTTGGTCGACGGGCTCAATCCGGCCACCGGCGACTACCGCACCCTGGAAGCAAATCTCGAGACCACAACGACCGTGAATCACCACTAGCCCTATGGAGCTTCAGAATGACCCCGATTCGCTTCAATTCATCGGCTATCCGTAAGCTTGCCGTGGAGCTGTCGTATGCGGCTACCGCTGCGATCATGATGATTGCGCCCGCCCATGCTGCCGGTTCTTCCATGCCCTGGGAGGAGCCGCTTCAGCAAATCCTCGAATCGATCGAGGGACCAGTCGCCAAGATCGTGGCGGTGATCATCATCATCATCACCGGCCTTTCGCTCGCCTTCGGCGACACCTCAGGCGGATTTCGCCGGCTGATCCAGATCGTCTTCGGGCTGTCGATCGCTTTCGCGGCAAGTTCGTTCTTCCTGTCCTTTTTCTCCTTCGGCGGCGGAGCGCTGATCTGATGGATGAGGAGATCCGTGGGTTTTTCGCGCCGATTCATCGCGCACTCACCGAACCGATCCTGCTCGGCGGCGCGCCACGTGCAGTCGCGATTGCCAACGGCACGCTGGCCGGCGCGGTCGGATTGGGACTTCGTTTGTGGATCGCGGGGCTCATCATCTGGGCGGTCGGGCATCTCGTGGCCGTCTGGGCGGCAAAGCGCGATGCGCAATTCATCGATGTGGTTCGCCGGCACCTTCGCTATCCCACGCATTTCGGATGTTGAGGTTTTCGCCATGATGAACCTCGCGGAATACCGAAAGAAGGGTGCCAGCCTCGTCGATTATCTGCCTTGGGCCGCGCTGGTGGCGCTGGGCGTCGCGCTGAACAAGGACGGCAGTTTTCAAAGAACGGCGCGCTTTTGCGGGCCGGATCTGGACTCCGCCACGCCGGCCGAGCTGGTCGGCACAACCGCGCGGCTCAACGGCGCGCTGCGCCGCCTCGGCTCCGGCTGGGCAATCTTTGTCGAAGCCCAGCGCAATCCCGCCAGCGGCTACCCCGACAGCCGGTTCCCGGATTGCGCATCCGCGCTTCTCGACATCGAGCGTCGCGAACAGTTCGAAGACTCTCGTGTGCTGTTTGAAAGCAGCTACTTCCTCACTTTCGTGTGGCTGCCTCCGGGCGAGGAAGCGTCGCGAATGGAGAGCTTCCTCTACGAAGGCCGGGAAAAGGCGGGTGTCGATCCTTGGGAGCTCCTGAAGACTTTTGTCGATCGCACCGACCGCGTGCTCAACCTCATCCAGGGCTTCGTTCCGGAAGTCGGCTGGCTCGATGACGGAGAGACACTGAGTTACCTACACTCAACCATTTCGACCAAGCGGCATCGCGTTCGCGTGCCAGAAACGCCGATGCATCTGGACGCTCTCCTTGTCGATCAGCCGTTGGCCGGCGGGTTGGAGCCGAGGCTTGGCGATGCGCATCTGCGCACGCTCACCGTCACCGGGTTTCCGACGATGACCTTCCCGGGGATTCTCGACGATCTTAATCGCCTTGCCTTCCCCTACCGCTGGTCGACGCGGGCGATCATGCTCGACAAGACCGACGCCACCAAGTTGGTGACGAAGATACGCCGTCAGTGGTTCGCCAAGCGGAAATCCGTCGCCGCGATCCTCAAGGAGGTGATGACCAACGAGGCGTCCGTCTTGGTCGACACGGATGCCGCCAACAAGGCGGCCGAAGCGGACGCAGCGCTCCAGGACCTGGGCTCTGATCAGATCGGCGAAGCCTATGTCACCGCCACCGTGACTGTCTGGGATGCCGATCCCTCGATTGCCGACGAAAAGCTGCGTCTGGTCGAGAAGATCATTCAGGGCAGGGACTTCACTTGTATCGCCGAGGGCGTCAACGCTGTCGAGGCTTGGCTGGGCAGTATCCCTGGCCATGTCTATGCCAATATTCGCCAGCCGCCGCTTTCCACGCTCAACCTCGCGCACATGATTCCGCTCTCCGCGGTCTGGGCAGGGCCGATCGAGGACGAGCATCTTGGCGCTCCGCCGCTGTTCTTCGCCAGAACGGAAGGCGCCACACCGTTCCGGTTCAGCCTGCATGTCGGCGACGTCGGCCACACCCTCGTCATCGGCCCGACCGGCGCCGGCAAGTCGGTCCTGTTGGCGATGATCGCGCTTCAGTTTCGGCGTTACGAGAACAGCCAGGTCTTTGCCTTCGATTTCGGCGGCTCAATTCGCGCGGCCGTGCTCGCCATGAATGGTGATTGGCACAGTCTCGGAAGCAATGCAGCAGGCGGGCAGGGGTCTGACGATCCGTTGCCCTTGCTCACCTTGGCCGATCTGTCGGACGACGTTCACATCGTGTCGCTGCAGCCGCTTGCCGGCATCCATCATACGCCAGAGCGGGCCTGGGCGGCCGACTGGCTTGTCGACATTCTACTGCGCGAAGGCGTGCCCATCACGCCACAGGTCAAGGAACATCTGTGGTCGGCGCTGACGTCGCTCGCTTCGGCGCCAGTCCAGGAGAGGACGCTGACGGGCCTGTCCGTGCTGCTGCAGTCCTCGCCGCTGAAGCAGGCGCTTGGTCCCTATTGCATCGGCGGCGCTTATGGTCATCTGCTTGATGCCGAGCATGAGCGTCTCGGCGAAGCCTCCGTCCAGGCGTTCGAAACCGAGGGCCTGATCGGCACAGGTGCTGCTCCCGCGGTGCTTGCCTATCTTTTCCACCGCATCGAGCAGAGGATGGACGGCCGGCCAACACTGCTGCTCATCGACGAGGGCTGGCTGGCGCTCGACGATGGCGGTTTCGCCGACCAGCTGCGCGAATGGCTGAAGACGCTGAGAAAGAAGAACGCCAGCGTGGTCTTCGCCACGCAGTCGCTTTCCGACATCGACGGATCGCCAATCGCGCCGGCAATAGTCGAAAGCTGCCCGACGCGGCTGTTCTTGCCGAACGAGCGCGCCATCGAGCCGCAGATCACCGAGATCTACCGACGCTTTGGTCTCAACGATCGCCAGATCGAGATCATCGCCCGGGCGATACCGAAGCGCGACTATTACTGTCAAAGCCGCCGCGGCAACCGTCTGTTCGAACTGGGGCTCGGCCCGATCGCGCTGGCGCTCTGCGCCACATCGTCCAAATCCGAGCAGGCCGCGATCGACCGGATTATCGCCGAGGCCGGCCGTGACCATTTCCTCGAGGCCTGGCTAGCGGAGCGCGGACTCTCCTGGGCGGCAGACCTCATCCAAAATCTCACCAATGTGATCGACCAGTCCACAGAGGAGATTTCGTCATGAATTCCATTCTTGCGGGCAACCGTATCCGCCGCCTGGCGGCAGCCGGCGCCATCGCCGTCGCCACGGTGCTGTCATCGGCACCATCATCAGCGCTGATCGTGTTCGATCCCAGGAATTACGCCGAAAACCTGCTTTCGGCGTCGCGTGCCCTGGAGCAGATCCACAACCAGATCACCTCGCTGCAAAATGAAGCGCAGATGCTGATTAACCAGGCGAAGAATCTCACTTCGCTGCCGACCTCGCTGCTTGGCCAGATTGAGGCCAATTTTTCCGAGATGAAGACCCTGCTCGGCGAGGCCGAGAAGCTGGCCTATAGAGTCCAGGACATCGAGAGCCAGTTTACCTCCACTTACAAGAATTTCGGGTCGGATCTCTCCAGCCAGCAGCTTGTTGAGAGCGCGCATCAACGCTGGCAGACCTCGGTGTCTGCCTTCGAGCATTCGCTGAAGGCGGGGGCCGTCGCGGTCGACAACATCGCAGGGACACAAGAGCAGACGAGCGCGCTGGTCAGCGCCAGCCAGTCGGCTGTGGGCGTGCTGCAGGCGGCGCAGGCCGGCAACCAGCTTCTTGCCGTGCAGGCCAAGCAAGTTGCCGATCTCACCGCGATGCTGGCGGCACAAGGAAGGGCCGAGGCCCTTGAGCAGGCGAGAAGGGCGGCCGCGCAGGAGCAGGCGCGGGAACAGTTCAGCCGTTTCATGACGGGCAGCAGCTACAGCCCGTCATCCGTAAAAATGTTCCACGACTGAGGCGAAGAGCGCATGGATCTCAAGATCGCCGCCCGGATGACAGCCGTTCTTGCCCTTGGCGCCGCCATGACCGCCGCCTTCATGGCGCTGCGCGGCGACGGCTCGCAGGACGCGTCCTCCCCGCGCTCCGCACATCCGGGCGGCGAGCCAAGTGTCGAACTTGCCCGATGCCGGGACATTGGCATGGCGGCGATTGATGACGACGCCTGCAGGAAAGCCTGGGCGGAAAACCGCCGGCGCTTCCTGCGGCCATCTCGTCCCGTAGCGCCAAACGCGGCTCCGTCGACCGAAAAGGACTCGAGCCGAATGTTGCCGCTGCAACCGCCAAAGCCGTCTCCCGCGGAAGACCGACTCCATCCGGAAACGGTGGCGCCATGAACGACACCGGCGTTATCGACCGCTTCCTCGAGACTTTCACTCGCTACATCGATTCCGGGTTTGGCCTGCTCGGCGGCGAGGTGGCATTCCTCACCTCCACTCTGATCGTCATTGACATCACGATTGCCGGCCTGTTCTGGGCTTGGGGTGCTGACGAGGACGTGCTGCACCGGCTGGTGAAGAAGACGCTCTATGTTGGCTTCTTCGCCTTCATCATCGGCAACTTCAATCGTCTGGCCGGCATCGTCTTCGAGAGCTTTTCCGGGCTCGGCCTGAAGGCTGGAGGCTCGGCACTTTCAGGCTCGGCACTGCTGCAGCCGGGCCGCGTTGCGCAAGTCGGCATCGATGCCGGCAATCCGATCCTCGAGGCCGCCAGCCAGCTGATGGGCTACGTCTCGTTCTTCGAGAATTTCGTCCAGATCGTAGTGCTGATGATCGCCTGGGCCATCGTACTGATTGCGTTCTTTCTTCTGGCCGTCCAGATCTTCGTCACGCTGGTCGAATTCAAGCTGACGACGCTTGCCGGGTTTGTGCTGCTCCCCTTTGCGCTGTTCAACCGGACCGCCTTCCTTGCAGAAAAAGTGCTCGGCAACATCATTGCCTCCGGCGTGAAGATCCTGGTCCTTGCCGTCATCGTCGGCATCGGCTCCGGCCTGTTCGGCGAATTCACCCAAGGCTTTGGCGCCGAACAGCCCACAATCACGGATGCACTGTCGCTTGTCCTGGGCGCCCTGTCGCTGATGGGGCTGTCGATCTTCGGTCCCGGCATTGCGACGGGGCTGGTCTCTGGCGCCCCGCAACTGGGCGCAGGTGCCGCTGTTGGCACGAGCCTCGTCGCTGGCGGCCTTGGCGTGGCTGGCGCTATGGGTGCCCACGCCGCAATAGGCGGCGCTGCAGGCGCACTCAATACCGGTGGGCGCATATCGGCAGCAGCCGCACGCGGCGGCGCACATCTGGCCGGCAGCACTTCGGCCGCCTGGGAACTTGGCGCAGCGACATCTGGAAGAGACGGTGCAGGCTCGATCGCCGCCGGCATGGCGGGTGTCGCCAAAGCTGGCGCCAGAGCTGCCGTTCAACCAGCGAGGCAGGCCATGTCGCGCGCTGCGTCGGCCCTGTCCGACAGCTATGAGGCCGGCCGCTTTGCGGCTTGGAGTGCGACGAGTGGAAAGCACTCGTCGGGCACGGCTTCCTCCGGTGACTGGCCGACCACCGAGGCCAGTTCCGACGCCCCGCCCGCTTGGGCAAAACGCATGAAGCGCAGCCAGGCCATGAGCCATGGCGCCAGCATCGCCGCGCATTCAGTTCACTCGAGTGATCATGGCGGCGGCTCAATGAATGTTTCTCTTGATCAGGACGACCGCCGATGACCCCGCTTAGACGCTCTTTCGTTCGCTACGGAAAAACACCTCATCTGGAGACGCCATATCAGCGTGCAGCCCAGATTTGGGACGAACGCATCGGCTCAGCTCGCGCCCAGGCGAAAAACTGGCGGCTGATGGCCTTCGGCTCGCTCGTCCTGGCCGGCGGTTTTGCATCCGCATTGGTCTGGCAGTCGACGCGCGGCTCGGTGGTTCCCTGGGTGGTTCAGGTCGACAAGTTTGGCGAGGCGCAGATTGTCGCCCCGGCCGTTGCCGACTATCGGCCGACCGATCCTCAGATCGCCTGGCATCTGGCCCGCTTCATCGAAGGAGTCAGAAGCATTCCGGCCGACCCGGTCATCGTCCGCCAAAATTGGCTGCGCGCCTATGACTACACGACCGACCGCGGCGCGATTTCGCTCAATGATTATGCCCGTTTGAATGACCCTTTTGCCAAGCTCGGCAAACTTCAGGTTGCCGTCGATGTTTCCAGCGTCATCCGCGCTTCGCCAGACTCCTTCCGCGTCGCCTGGCTCGAGCGCCGCTACGAGAATGGCAACCTGGCCGGCACCGAGCGCTGGACCGCAATCCTCACAATCGTGATTCAGCAACCCCGCAACGCCGACCGGCTCAAAGCCAATCCGCTCGGCGTCTATGTCAACGCCATCAACTGGTCGAAGGAGCTTTCATGATGCGTGCGGCACGAACAAGAAGATCGGCGAGACCGGCCACGCGCAATGCGCCCAAGGCACATATGCTTGGCTTGGCGTTGCTGTCAGCGATGACGCTCGTCGGCTGTGCTTCCAAAAAATACATTCCGCCGGAAATCGCCTATGACGATGCGGTGGCTGCCGTGCGCAAGGTCGACCCGCCTGGTCCGGTGAAGGTGGTGGAAGTGCCGAAACCGCTTCCGCTGCCAGGTCAGTTGAAACCGGTCGAGGCCATGAAGGTGAAGCCGGAACCGACCGATCCGAAGCAGCGGATCAGCCAGGCGAACGAGGCAGCGAGGATGCAGCCGGTTCGCGACGGGTTCGTCAATGCCATCCAGCTTTATCCCTGGAGTGAGGGCGCGCTCTACCAGATCTATGCCGCGCCCGGCCAGGTCACAGACATCGCCTTGCAGCCCGGGGAGCAGCTTGTCGGCTCCGGGCCTGTGGCCGCCGGCGACACGGTGCGCTGGATCATCGGCGATACACAAAGTGGGGCAGGGGAGCGCCAGCAGGTCCATATTCTTGTGAAGCCGACACGGCCAGATCTCCAGACCAATCTCGTCATCAACAGCGACCGCCGCACCTATCATCTCGAGCTGCGCTCGACCGAAAAGACCTACATGGCTTCCGTCTCCTGGCAGTACCCGCAGGACCAGCTGATTGCGCTGCGGCGGCAGAATGCGCAGGCTTCCGCCGCACAGCCGGTCGCGTCCGGCGTCGACATTCAGAAGCTGAATTTCCGCTATCGCATCGAGGGCGACACAGCACCCTGGCGGCCGCTTCGCGCCTTCGACGACGGTGCAAAAGTCTATATCGAGTTCCCGTCAGGCATAGGGCAGGGCGAAATGCCGCCGCTCTTTGTCATCGGCCCATCGGGCGGCTCGGAACTGGTCAACTACCGTGCTCGCCAGAATTACTACGTCGTCGATCGGCTGTTTGCCGCCGCTGAATTGAGGCTCGGCGACAAGACGAGCGAGAAGCGCGTCCGCATCGTACGCACGGACGGGAAACGAACCTCGCCCAGCACCAGGCTGTTCCGATGAGCGACCCTGCAAATGTGCCCAACCAGGACATTCGAGCGGAACTGCGCCTGCGGCCCGAGCCGGCCAGGGTCACGCGATTGTCGCGCAAGACGCTGTTAGGCGTTGGTGGAATTGCCAGCGCTGCGATCCTCGGCACGTTGATTTGGGCGCTCGACACCAGACGGCGCGGGATCGAGCAACCGCCCGAGCTCTTCACCACCGAAAACCGCACGACAGCCGACGGGCTGCAGACCCTGCCTAAGGATTATGCTGGCGTTCCGCAACTCGGCCCTGCGCTGCCTGGCGACCTCGGCCGGCCGATCTTGCGTGCCCAGGAGCGCGGCCAGCCGATTGGGGCCTCCAACATCAGTGCACCGCGCGCCGATCCGGAAGAACAACGCCGACTGGCCGAGATCGAGGCCGCACGCGTGGCGAAGCTCTTCACCGATACGAACGCGAGAGCTGGTCCGGCACGACAGGGTGCTGGCAGCAGAGTCATAGAACCGGACACCCAATCTGGTCTAACTCTGCACCCCGGGCCGCCACCGATCGATCCTGGTGCCGCGCAAAACATGCAGGACCGCAAGCTCGCCTTCGTCAATGCCGAGCCAGACCGTCGCACAGTCAGTCCCAACCGGCTCGCCGAGAAAGCCTCGCCCTATGTGGTGCAAGCTGGTACCGTTATACCGGCTGCCCTTATCACCGGCATCCGCTCCGACCTGCCCGGCGAGATCACCGCTCAGGTCACGGAAAATATCTACGACAGCCCGACAGGATCCAATCTTCTGATCCCCCAGGGTGCGAGGCTGATCGGCCAGTACGACAGCCACGTCGCCTTCGGCCAGTCGCGCGTGCTGCTGGTCTGGAACCGGCTGATCATGCCTGACGGCACCTCGATCGTGCTGGAGCGCCAGCAGGGCGCAGACGCTGAAGGATTTTCCGGGCTGGAGGACGAGGTCGACCGTCATTGGGGCCAGATGTTCCGGGCCGCAGCACTCTCGACATTGCTGGGCATTGGGACATCGCTTGGGTCCAGCGACGACGAAAGCGAAATCGCCAAGGCCATCCGCGAAAGCGCGCAGGATTCGGCCGCCAATATTGGCCAGCAGCTCGTACGCAATCAGCTCAATGTCCAGCCTACGCTCACCGTGCGGCCCGGTTTTCCGGTTCGCGTCATCGTCAATCACGACCTGGTGCTGGCGCCACACGGCGCAGAGGATCCATCATGACCAAGCTGAAACTCTCCGCCATTCCCGATGACCGTGCGGTCAAAATCACGGTCGAACTGCCTGCCGCCGTCCATCGCGACCTTGTCGCTTATGGCTCTCAGTGCGGACAACCGTCAGGCCGAGCAGACAACCATCAGGCCGATCGCCGCCTTTGATCACCCCGACCTCGTGTGGGAACGCATTCGACCGAACGCCCTGTCGGTTGCCATGAATCGTGCCAGCATCGGCGCGATCAGCTTTGCCGGGTCTGCGATAGTCTAGCCGCTTTCACGGCCAAGCACATCGGCGGTCTTTCGATCTATCTCGACCTCGAATTGGACACTGACCGCTCACCGCGGCCGACGCCGCCGGCACGCTGAGCAATTTCTACCGAACAGCCGCGGGCATCCGATGCGCCCATGATCGCCAGCCGACCGCAATGCCGATCTTGAGCAGATGCGGGGTCGCCGTTCGGCTATTTCCAGCGCTAGGGTTGTCTTGCCGACCTGACGCGGCCCGAACAGCGCCACAGCGGGCGTGCTGTCCAGCATCTCGGCGAGTTCTGTGCTGATGCGGCGTTCAATCATCCTTGCAATTCTGGAGTCCAGTTCCAGTTTTGCAAGGAAGAACCGTGGCCCCGCGGTGCAGGCGAGCAGAGGGAAGGGCGTTAAAAGCGCGAACGCCTTGGTGAGATTGGTCCGGGAACCAATCGCGCCGATGCTGGGACGGGTCATGGCAATCGTTCGGCAGGAGCCTGGCGCGAACCCAGATCACCTCAGGCGAGCAGGGCGCTTCGTCTCCATGAAGCGCAGCGCAACGTCCGGCCTGCTTCGAATGAAGTCAGCAACTGCATCCAGGAACTCGATTGCGTGGTCGGATGCATCGAAGTCGACAGAGGCCGCTGCATCTCGTCCTTCCCCAGCTGCCTCCGCAAACGCAAGCGTTCCGTCGAGATCGGTCAGGACGCGTCGAAGGTTGTGCAAGAGTCGCGCGCCAGCCAGGGTTGGTCGAACACCGCCTGCGTGACGTTCGAACAGGACCGTTCCAAGTGCGTGTTCAAGGTCACGTATGCGCCGGCTTAGCGCGGAATGATGGATTCCCGTGCGTCGAGAGGCGCCGAGGAAACTGCCTTCCTCGGCCACGACAAGCGCGCAATCAAGAGTAATGAGCTGGACCCTTCGCCGCCGCACGGCGCCTACCTCCTCAACAGGAACTGGCGCCGACGGCTCCAGCCGCGGGTCGCCCTTTCACCGGCGAAACCTTTGGGCCAATTCGCTGCTTTGTACGGTTCAATTGTCCACTATGCCTGGTTGGGTGCTCGCCTTGCGCATGTCGCGGAGTCTGGTGAGTGTCCGCTCATCGAAGCTCGCTGTCACGGCCACCGTTTCCTCGAAGCCGACAATCTGTGGCAACCCGAGAGGGACAACCCTGAAATGCAGTTGCACGAGCCGCAAGAGCCAGAGCGGGTTCATCTCGATGATGATCGTGTCGACACCGCTGGCAAGGCCCCACTCGACAATGCCGGACAGAAGGGCGTTCGCGACTGGACTGAGTATGCGGCCACGCTCGCGGTGGCTGGCCTCGACACAATAGCGTGTCCATTCCCATATGTTCGGACCAACTGGCCGCTCGCCTTCGCAAAGAAAGGGGAGAACGTCTGACAAGAGGTGAGGCCGCGTCGAGGGCAGCATACGCTGGTAACCGATGACCTGGTTCTCCAGGATATAGAGCATGTGAACGGCATGATCATCGTCGAAGCGGTCGATCTCTTGACCGTCTTCACGCTCCAGGCCGCTCCAGCCTTTCTCTTGGACAAATACTCTGTGGCGAAGGCGGAAGGCCTGTTGCATTTCTTGATGATAGGCGTGCGCATTTTTGCTTGTAACAAGGTGCAGCATCTCGGTTGTCCTCCACAGTTGAGGTCAAGAGATGATGCTCTTCGTGGCGACGGTTGAGCATAACGCAATCCCGTAGGGTGTTCACGTAATCAGGCCGATTCTGAAGGCTTCCGCGACGGCGTGAACCGTGCTCCTTACGCCAAGTTTCTGGCGGATTGCGCGCATATGAATGTCCGCGGTGTGGCTGCTGATATCGAGGCGCTCTGCGATTGCATCGACGGCAAGGCCCTCGGAAGCCCAGCGGAGAACGTCCAACTGCCGTGGCGACAAGTGGACGGACCGGTGATCCCGTTTTTTTGTAAGAATAATTGTGCAGCCGAGAGCATAGGCAGCAACAAGATGGAATGCCATTCGGTCATTGGGGTGGGGCTCTAACTTCTCGCCTGCGATGGAGAAACCTACTGGCTGCTGACCTGCCGTCGCAAACGCCATCGTCAAACCTGCGCGGAGCCGAAACTCACCGGCTTCCTTCATGATTCGACCGCCTGCGTGTGAGACGCTGGATATTTGCCCGATCTCGTCCCACAGGAAAGGAGAACTCCCCCGGTTCACCAGCTGAATCGTTGGATCCCGGCAAAGGTAGCTGTTGGAGAAGTAGCGCTCAGACCACTGATGGGGCCAGGCATCGAGTAGCACATGCGAAATCTGTTCCCGCTGTAGTGCCCCGGGCGGCGGGATCAAGCCAGCAAGCAAGTTCGTCGCTCCAAATCGCCCTGCAAAGTCGAGCAAACGAGCACAAATTTCCGTTGTGGTCGAACTCGTCTGGAGTTTGCGCATAAACTCATATGTATCATCCAGGGTCCGACGCCACGCGGGAGTTCGGTAGTCGATAGTTCTGCGGCCCGCCGCGTTACTTTGGATGAAAGGTTTAAGTTCGCGATTCCGCATCGACAATTGCTCCAACACGAGCTGTAGTAGCGCTGCGGCTTACCTTGTTTGGGGTTGGCATACCTCGCGCGCTTGAGCCGAACATTCAACTTGCGAGCGACCTCGGTGAAGCCGCGTATGGTTTCGTCAACCTTGGTCCTCAGGCCCAACTGGATCGCCGTCGATCCTTGCTCGGCCGCCGCACAGAAACCGGTCGATTCCGTGCCTAAATGCGGTCGAATGGCAGTGCGCCTCGAGCGTCGTGATCTCCGCCTCGAGCGAGGCGCTCAGCGGTTGCTCCCCCACCATCGACAGAAGCCGCTTGGCCCGTTGCACCGTGGCACTGTCGATATGGGTCAGGCGATCAGCAAGACGGCGGACAGCAGAGTTGAGGTCGCCATCCTCGACCACTTCGAATACCAGACCCCAATCGCAGGCCGTGACAGCATCAATCGATGCAGCACTTAAGATGAGCCATTTGGCTCGTTGCCAGCCGACCGTTCTTGGCAGACGCGCCGTAGACCCCCCACCGGGCAAAAGGCCGTTCGCCAGATGAGCGTCGCCGAAGGTCGCAGACCGGGCGGCGAGCACGACGTCGCATGCCAGAGTAAGCTCCAGACCGCCGGCTCGAGCTGCCCCGTGTACGGCCGCAACGACTGTCAGACGGGACCGTTCGAGGCGGGTCGTGAAGTCCTTGATTAGCTCAAGGAGATGCCGGATGCCTTCGGGCCCACCGGCCCTGAGCGCCATCAAGTCTGCGCCTGCGCAGAAATTCCTGCCCGCTCCGCTGAGCACCAGGACGCGAGCTTCGGGCGTTCTTTCGGCTGCGTCCAAAGTGGTGAGGAGAGCTTCGAGAGTGGCAACGTCGAGCGCGTTGGCTTTTTCCGGTCGCGACAGGGTGACCCATACAGTCGAGCCCACGAGTTCGGCGATCTCGCTGAGACTCCTTGGAATCGCTACGTCTGGCGAGCGAAATTCGACGTTCTCGTTCATCTGACCAGTTCAACCTCGATCGCGATAGTCTCACCTCCGTCTATGCACTGGGAGGCGACCCCACGCTTGGTGCCGCCGGCTTCGAGCGCGGCCCGCAATATTGCGGAAATGCCGGCGCCGCTTGCGCCGATTGGATGACGGGACGCACGCGCACCGCCGTTGAGAATCAGCCTGTCGCGGCAGATGAATTCAGAGCCGCCGATCATCGGGACGATCGCGAACGCCCCGTCGACCTCGAAGAGATCGCGGCCGTTCGGCCTCCAGCCCGCGCGCGACAATACTTCGCGGATGGCTTCGGCCAGCGCGGTGCGAAAAAGCTGCGGTTTGCTTGCATGCGCCGCATGCGCTGTGAAGCGGGCCTCGAAGAGGGCGCCGTGTTTTCTCGCAGCAGGCTCGCGCGTCATCGCAAGTGCCGTCGCATCAAGGCATTCGCCGCCGTGATCGCACCGTTCGCGACGAGGGCAAGCTTTAACGTAGAGATCTCGCCGACATCGACCTTGAACGGCTGCTCGTTGTGCTCGAAAAATGGCCTTCAACGTACGAAACGCCCTGTGAAGCCAGCCTATGGGCGTGCGGGCATAACTGGTGTTCACGACAGGGTCGGTCAGCATGTGGCGTGGTTCCGATTGCATCAGGCTGGGAGCCGTGCCGCGCCATCCAGGCGCAGGCACGAGCCATTGAAATACGGATTATCAATCACGTGACAAACGAAGGCGGCGAACTCGTCGGGCCGGCCCATCCGGTCGGGGTAAAGAAGCCCTCGCCTGAGCGCCTCAATTCCCTTGCCGGGAAGCCGGCTGGACATTTCCGTGTCGAACAGTCCTGGTGCGATCGCGACGCAGCGTATCGCGTGCTCTCCCAGGTCACGGGCGACAGATAGCGATAGACCCACGACCCCCGCCTTGCTTGCCGCATAGGCCACCTGTCCGCGTTGACCGTCAAAGGCGGCGATCGAAGCCGTGTTGACGATTACGCCGCGCTCACCTGTCTCGGGATCGGGCGGGTTGTCGATCATGCGACTGGCCAGGAGACGAACCACATTGAAGGTTCCGGTCAAATTGACTTCGACGACCCGACGCCAAAGTTCCAGATCGTGAGCTTTGCCGTTAGACACCGTCTTGGCGGATGAGGCGATGCCGGCGCAATTTATTGCTGCGTAGACGGGGCCAAACCGCTCCCCAGCGAGATGGACGGCAGCCTCGATCTGCTCGTGGTCGCAAATGTCGGCAGGGACGGCCAGCGCGTGTTCACCCAGCTGTGCAGCAAGGTGTTGCAATGGCTCCGTAATGATGTCCACCAGGACCAGCGTTGCTCCAGCCGCAGAGAGCGCCTGCACCGTCGCACGTCCGAGACCGGAAGCAGCGCCGGTCACCAACACACACCGCCCCTCGAGCCGCATCAGGCGTTCTCCCAGGAGGCGGTCTTGCGTGCGGTCTCCCTCAGTTGCTGCCGCACCACGAAACGCTGGATCTTTCCCGATGGGGTTTTCGGCAGGTTTGGCGCATAGTGGACCTGACGCGGATAGGCGTGTGCGGCGTAGCCCCTCTTCACCCAAGCCTGAATTTCGGCGGAGAGTTCATCGCAGGCCGGGTAGCCTTCCCGTACCACGACGACCGCTTCGAGCACTTCCCCGCGGATGACATCGGGAACGGCGACGACGGCGCACTCGCTGACTGCCGGATGGGTCAGAATCACCGATTCGACCTCGAACGGGCCAATCCTGTACCCGGCCATGATGATAACGTCGTCGTCGCGGGCGGAGAAATAGAGATAGCCTTGCTCATCGACCTTCGCAGTGTCGCCGGTGACATACCAGCGACCGTCCGCCGAGAATTTTTCGGCGGTTTTGCCTGGCTCGTCGACGTAGCCCTCGAACCAGGCGAGCGGGCTGTGGGCGAGGTCAAAGGCAAGTCGCCCGATCTCGTCCGGCCCGGCGGGTTCATCCTCGTCAAGCTTCAGGATTGTGCCCTTCCATCCAGGCATTACGTGACCCATGGATCCCGGCTTGACAGGCCGCCGCAGGGCAGGGTGGTGATGGTTATTGACGAGCATTCCCGCCTCGGTCTGGCCATAGTGGTCATGAACGACGATGCCCAGCGCCGAGATGGCCCAGTCGTTCACTTCCGGGGTCAGCGGCTCTCCCGCGCTGGTCGCTCGCCGTAGCTTGACTCCTGCCGGCGGCGTCAAGCCTGATATGCGCAACGAGCGGAAAACGGTCGGGGCGGCGGCAAAGTTGGTGACGTGGTAATTGGCGAGAACGCCGAAGGTTGTTTCAGTTGAAAATCCGGCATTCAGGAACAGACCTCTGGCCCCCGTTGTGAGAACGGCAAGAACGCCGAAGTAAAGGCCATAGCCCCATCCCGGGTCGGCTGCGTTCCAGAAGGCGTCATCAGGTTGCAGGCCGAGCCCGAATTCCGCATAGGCATGGAAGCTCGCCAGGGCCTTGATGGGAACAACCACCCCCTTTGGCTTACCTGTTGTCCCCGACGTGTAGATCTGGATCAGGGGAGCCAAACCGCCAAGTGCCGCGGCTGGAAAACCCGGTTCGGCGCTTTCCATCAGGCCGTCGAAGGTGAGGTCGTCAGTGTCCGCGAGCCCAGTTGTTATCACTTTCCATGACCGGTCGGCGGGCATGTCGTTACCCGGCGCAAGCTTAGGCTTCTGAACAGCATCGCAAAAAACCAAGCGGCACCGGCTGGAGTCCAGCCGCAAAGCGATGGCGGATGGAGCGAAGGCGGTGAACAGCGGAACGTGCACCGCTCCCAAACGCCAGATAGCCAGGATGGTGACGAGATACCGCTCGCTCTTGCGCATCAACGTGGCAATCCGATCGCCTTCCCTCAGTCCAAGTGACCAGAGAGCACGGGCAAGCCGCTCCGAGCGTTCCCGTAACTCACCAAAACTCACGTCGATTGAGCTTAGATCGGCGTTGACAACGGTATAGGCGAGCGAATCCCCTGGATGACGGTCGCACAGAACGTGCGCTGCGCAGACCTTCTCATCTTTATAAACTGCAAGAAGTTCAGCAACTCGGTTTTCCGGTCGTTTGAAATGCTCCCTAATCTCCACGACGGCCTCCTCCCGTTCTATTGCAATTCCCTTGTTCCTCCGCAGCGAGCAACTCGACGAATTGATGCTACTGGCGCCGTTCTAGCGATCTAAAGTCAGAAACTGAACATATGTTCAGTTGCCGTCATGTTTATGTGCGGCAGAAGGCTCTGTCAAGCGCGTGGTATTGTTTTCGGGGGAACCAAATCACACAGTAGCCAGGATCAACCGTCGCCCCAGCGTGTGATGTCGGCAAATGCCGCAATGGACGACTGAACGCCTGCGCAGTATGTAGTCGTTCATCAGTGTCCGCTGGCGGACACACAGCATTTCCCATTAAGGCCTGGTTGATGAGCATCCCACTTACTCTGGATACAAAATGGTTCTCGACACATGAGATCGCTATTATCCGGGGTACCTACGAAGCCATGGCACGCGTAGGAACCCAGCAGCTTTCGCTACGGCGGATCGCCAAGGAGCTCGATGTGAGCCCGGCGCTTCTGATCTATCACTTCGAGTCGCGGGATAATCTGCTCATCGAAACGATGCACTGGGCCTTGGCCGGAACCGTGCGCCGCATCGAGCGTCGCATTGCTGGCATTGAGAATGCGGAGGATGCCCTGACCGCGCTCATGGAGGCTGTTTTCCTCGGTCCACGACAGAATAGGAACTTCCATCTGATCTATCTGGATCTGGTTCAATATGCGGTCCGGCAGGAATCCTTCACCAAACTGGCCGAACTTCTACGCGAGCATATCAACGGCTCCTACGCTGCAGTCATCCGCCAGGGTGCTGAAGCCGGCGTGTTCAAAGTCGACGACATTGCACTCGCTGCCCGCCGTGCCCGTGCAATCGTGGAAGGTGGCTTCATGCAATGGCTGCAGGAGGAAGATTGGGAACAAACGCACGCCAAGCTGCAGCGCGACTGCCATGAGGCGCTTCTGCTCCTGTTTTCCGCGCGCTGAACATGACGCGCAGGTCTAATAGAGAAACCGGCATAAGTTGACTCGCATTTCATCCAAATCGGGAGCGCTCGGCAGCGCCAAGCATGCAGCAAGTCAGTTAACGATCGGGAGCTCGATATATGACGGCCGGTCGCTGCGATGAAATACGCGCTGGCGCGCAATCTCGTATCGACTGCTGTCTTGCTGAGCGGTGTTGAGGTTTCGATCCCAGCGGGGGAACGAGCTGCTGGTCACGGCGACTCTCAGCCGGTGTCCGGGAAGAAACACGTTGCTCGTCGACCAGAGGTCGATCTCGTGCCGCGACAAACCATCTGCGTCTTGGACGACCCGCACGATCCCGTCGCAGAGATTGAAAGAGCATCCGTTTGGATGCACGTCGCACAATCGCGCAACCCAGTCGGTCGAGGGAGCGGAACTTTGCGCACTCAGGAAGACCCGGACGCGGCCGGTCACCTCGAGTTCGCGCTGTAACGGTTCGGAGGTGAATAGGCATACGTCGCTCCGCGCTTCGACGCGCGTCTGGTCCATTGGTCCGGCGGGAAAGGCTGATGACATTACTGTCTGTCCTCCGACCGTCGGAACGGGATCGGCCGGGTCGTAGAGAAACTCCGTGACCTCTTCGTTGGCGTTGGGGGTCTCCTCTGTCAGAGACCCATCGCCGCGCAGGAACCATCGCTGCATATTCGCTCGCGAGAGCGGCCACGCATCTTCATCTCTCCACACGTTGCGGCCCATCACGAATATTCGCACCGGCTTCTCCGGAGGCGCTATTTTCGGATCAGGCGTCAGATGACGGCGCAGCCAATTAAGCTGCAGGTCACCGACATCGCCATGCGGATGCGAAGGCACGCCAAAGCGGCTCGCGCGCAATCCGAAGAGATGGTCCCCGACCAAATCGCCAAAATCGAGATGGGACCATGGCCCGACGATCAAGCGCGCTTCACGGTTCAGGCCGGCCATGGCCCCGTAGTTATCCAGCGTTCCTTGCAGGAAGATGTCGTGCCAGCCCGCTATGTGGAAGGTAGGCACCGTGACGCGCTCATAGCTTCCCGCGACGAGACAGCGCTCGGCAATACTTGGATCCGCAAGGGCGCGAATGCTGCCGAGGTCGGGGACATCGTGGCGCCGAAGTACATCGCACTTGTCGACTGGCAGATCGTAGTAACCCTGCTCCGTAAGGCTGTCGTAATCGTTGAGAAGCCCCTCGGCTCGACGCTTGCGCTCGGCTGCAGGAATCTCCAGCTTTCGGACGTAGTCCAAACTGTGCAGGAGCGTCCAGGAGATTGCCAGCCCCAGCTCGACCGCACCGCCGCGGGCAAACAGCCCGTCCATCGGGTCCGCCCAGGTCAACGCGGGCGAAATCGCGGCCAGCGACGGCGGCTGCTCGATGGCAGCCATCCATTGTGTGTTGCCGAAGTAGCTCTCCCCATACATCCCAATACGACCGTTGGAACCAGGCAGTTTGGCAGCCCATTCGACCGAGTCGTAGCCATCTTCGCGCTCGAATCGGAAAGGATCCCATTCACCGTCGGACATGAACCGGCCGCGTGTGTCCTGTATGGCGACCATAAAACCGCGGCGTGCTGCCTGGACAGGATCGAGCTTGCTGACGATGCCCATCTGATCCTTGCCGTAAGGAAGGCGGGCGAGCAGCGTTGGCCACGGTCCATCTCCAGCAGGTCTGTACACATTGGCGCGGAGTATGACACCGTCACGCATGATCGCTGGAACATCCAGCTCCACCGTAATCCTGTGGCCTGAAGCGTTGCTTGGATCGCCGTCCTGGACAGTTTCGGTATCGTGCGAGGAAGTGGGCGTGTCCATAGAGATCTCCGTGGTGGCCAAGCTTGACCAATGAAGAGTGTATTGAACCGATTCTGCTAGCTGGGCAGGGCACCGGCTTGATGAAGGCCCTCCATTTCGATCTGAAGGGTTTCAAGTTCCTCGCCGCCAGCCATTAGGTTCAGCAGTTCCTCCTTAGATCGTTCGCCGCGCCGGAACTGAGCAGCCACTGCACCCTGGATGAGTACCGTAAAGCGGTCGCCGATTGTCAGCGCGTGATGAGCATTGTGAGTGATGAAAACGACAGCCACCCCTCGTGCTTTGGCTTGTTGGACAAGGCGCAGGACGATCCCGGCCTCTTTGACGCCCAGCGCCGAGGTCGGTTCGTCGAGGATCAGGAGTCGTGCGCCGAAATACAAAGCGCGGCTGATGGCAAGCGCTTGGCGCTCTCCGCCGGAAAGTGTTCCGACCGGTTGGTCGCCACTGCCAACACGAGTGATTCCCATCGCGGCGAGCTGCTCGACGGCCACGGCGCTCGCCCGTCCGCTGTCGAGGCGGCGAAAAAGCCCCCAACCCGTCTTTATCTCACGCCCAACGAAGAAGTTGCGCGCGACGCTCATGAGAGGAAAGGTGCCGATGTCTTGGTATACGGTGGCAATTCCTGCGTCCTGTGCGTCCCGTGGCGATGAAAACAGAACCTGCTTCCCATCGACGCAGATCGTTCCGGAGGAGGCTTGGTGGACGCCAGACATGATCTTGATCAGCGTCGACTTTCCCGCGCCGTTGTCTCCCAATAGGCAGGTGACCTCACCGGCATTGATCGCGAGACTTACATTGGTAAGCGCCGAAATGCCGCCGAAGTGCTTCGAGACGGATTCCAGTTGCAGGATCGGTGTCTGGTTCATCGATTCGCACCCCGAGCGCCGTTCGTCCGAAACGTGTTGGCCGCGGTCCTGCGCACTGCGCTATTGGCCAGAACTGCGATCACCATCAGCACGCCGATCACCACCTGCGCGTAATCTGTGTTCCAGCCCGTGTAAAACAGCCCGGCACTCACGAACCCGTAGATTAGGGTGCCGAGCACGACACCCAGCACCGTTCCATAGCCACCAAGAAGTAGCACGCCGCCAATGACCACTACCATTGGCGCCTGGAAGACATAACCTTGCCCTGTGGTCGCGTCGCCGGTGTGGAACTGGACCGCCTGAAGCGCCCCGACGAATGCCGATGCTAGGGCTGTGCAGAGGTAGAGGACGATCTTCACCCACGCGGTCGGCACGCCTGCCCGTCTTGCCTGCTCGGCATCGCCGCCGGTGGCGAACATCCAGTTGCCGAACTGCTTCTGACCGAGCACCCAAGCTGCAACTGCGATTATCCCCAGCCACCACAGAATTGCGACATCGAAATCACCCCAATGCATCGCAAGCGCTTCCGATACCAGGCCGTCGCTTTGAACTTGGATCGACGTGCTATTCACCATCGATCGGGAGATCGCCAGCGCAAGGCCAGCAATAATGAAGTTCGAGGCGAGCGTGACGATGAACGATGGCACGCCGGTTCTTGTCACGAGCAAGCCGTTGCCGAGACCACCGATCATGGCGACGCAGAACGCGATTGCTAACCCAAACAGCAGGGGCTGGCCATAATAACCCGTCACGATGCCGACCGTGACCGAACCAGCGCCGACCATTGATCCGATCGATAGATCGAATTCGCCGGCGATCATCAGCATGCCAACCGGCACGGCGATGATTCCCAACTGCGCTGCGGTGTTCAGCCAGCTTGCAGTTCCGCTGATGCTTGTGAAGCCGTTTCCCGCAGCGGCGATTGAAAAGAAGATATAGAGTAGGATTGCGGCCACCGCCGCGCCGAGTTCCGGCGCACGCGCCAGGCGCGCGACAAGGGACGGACTTTCAAGTCGTCGCGGAACGCGCGTCGGCGTCACGTCTGATACACTATCACTATGAATGGTCATTGGATTCTCTCCTCCCATGAGAGCGGGCCCACTGGGTACTGCCCCTACGGCTATTCAGCCCCTCGCAAGCCAGGAAACTGCTTTTGGATGGCGATCACGTCGTTCACATTGGTCTTGTCAATCACCAATCCGCCGGTCAGGATCGGCGCCGTCGGGTGAACCTTGTAGCGTGCATATTGCGAAGCCATTGCGATGCCATAGAAGCCTTGCAGGAATGGCTGCTCATCCACGGCGTAGGTGATTTCACCATTGGCGATGGCATCGAGCACCGAACTCGACAGAGTGACTGTTCCGATCGTGACTTTGCCCGTCTTGCCGGCCTTCTGGACGGCTACAACCGCATTGTTTGCGATAGCTGATCCTAGTGCCAGGACTCCGTCGATTTCGGAATGTGACAACAGATAGCCTTGGATCGTCTGCGTGACCGCAGCCGGGTTGCCCGAGTCCGCAAACGGGATGTTGAGCTCATCCACAGTGCCGCCGGCGGCGGCCATTCGTTCGCGGGCCGCCTTGCAGCGTACTCCCAGCGTTGGATTGACCGGCGCGTGGTTGATGCACAGGAGATGGCGCACTCCTGCCTGCAGGGAGGCGCCTCCCGCAGCGGCGCCCAGCCCCTCGGGAACAAAGCCGACAAATCCAATGGCGCCATCTTCTTGCCAGGTGTTGAGCCCGGTATTTACGACAACGACCGGGATGCCGGCGACACTGGCCTTCTTTATCAAAGGATCGAAGGCGGAGGGCACGAAATTGCCAATCACTATGGCATCGGGCTTGCGCCCGATCGCCTGATTAATCAGCGTTGTATAGTCAGGAACGAAGTTCTTGATATCCGACGGGGCGGCGTACTGGTAACTTATGCCTAGTGCTTCGGCCGCAGCGTCGGAGCCCTGCTTCATAGCCCCGAAATACGGGTCCGCGAGCGGGCCATTGAGCATGATGATGGTCTGGCTTGCGCTTTCGCTCGCCGCAGCCGACGCCAAACGGGTCGGGCAGCCTTCGCTCCAACCGCTGGAAAAGACGGCGATCCCGAGAAGCGCGCCAAGCCCCGCATTAGATTGGCATCGGCTAGGTGCACGTCCCGTCGTCTGAAGAGTCACGGCTCCAGCTTTTTTCATAGATCGACCTCCTCCCTTAATCAAAAAACCTGATCGGTGGCTCGGCCGGATCCAACGCAAGGGATCCGCGGAGCCATGTCAGTCAGTCTCCGCCTTTCCTCTAAGGCGTACTGAACAACTGTTCAGTGATTATCCTGCCTCTGAACACTTGTCAAGCACATGAAGGCACGGCAGCTCGCGCCAAGCTTCAACCAAGGCAGGTAACGGCGAAGAGCGGCGCCAGCTAGCAGGTCATTGGACAGCGAGTTTTGAAAAATGATTACGCCGGTTACGAGCACCGTGTTGTCGGGTCCGAACCTCCCGCTGCCATCCAGGCCTGCATGGCAACGGCAGCAGGCTCGATCATGGCGCCCGCCGACTTCGGACAGGCGGCAGACAAGCGAGAGCAACTTCATCGAGAGAAGCAAGCGCGGCCGGGTCCTGGCTGTTTGGTGTCATTCCCTCACGACGACCTGGCGTAAATCGGCGAGACACTCGATCACGTAGTCTGGTCTGAATGGAAACCGCTCTATGTCAGTTCGCCTGGTCACTCCAGTAAGCACGAGTGCTGTCTTCAGGCCTGATTCCAATCCAGCGATTACATCCGTATCCATACGGTCGCCGACCATAATGGTATCGACCGCCCGCACCTTTAGCCGGTCAAGCGCGCCGCGCATCATGAACGCGTTCGGCTTCCCGACGAAATAGGCTTGGCGGCCCGTGGCCTTCTCGATGAGTGCTGCGACCGAACCGCAAGCGGGATGGAAGCCACGCTCGGTCGGACCAGTAGCATCCGGATTTGTGGCGAGAAACCACGCGCCCTTTGCCACAAGGTTGGCACCAGTAGCGATCTGCTCATAGTGGTAGGAAACCGTATCGCCGACGATCACGAAATCGGGGTCAAACTCAGTGATTCGGCAGCCAGCCTGCCGCAGGGCCTCAACCAAGCCCTGCTCGCCGATGACGTAGGCGGATGATCCCGGCCTTTGCAACTCCACGAACCGCGCAGTGGCGAGCGCCGACGTGTAGATGTGCTCAGCCCGCACCGGGAAGCCAGCCGCCTTCAGACGCTCGGCATGATCCTCCGGCGTGAACCGCGAGTTGTTGGTAAAGATCTGAAATGGCTGACCCTCGGCGACCAATCGGGCGACGTAGTCGACCGAGCCAGCAATCGGTTGGCCGCCGCGGACAAGGACCCCGTCCATATCGAGCAGGTGCGCTACGACCATAGGATATCAACCCTCAACGTCATTGGTTGCGCGGCCCACCGCAAATTGTGTTTCACCACGTTGTTGCTCCTCCAGGCGAGAATGCCGGCGGATGTACGGATCCAGAGCGATGCGGGAAGGGTGCCTAACCGCTCATACGGCAATTAGGACGCCGCAGCGTACAAAAGGGACGGTGGTGCGATCCGCCGGCAGGACAAACGGGCTGACGGGTGAGTTGACGCTGCGCATGAGGCCAGCCAAATCTCGGCCGTTAGACCTTTCCCCACGAGCATGCGGGGCGCGTCGCCAGCAGACTCGCGCGGACCCCGTCAGCGGCGCATCTTATTCATCGAAGCAACCCGAACCTCTGGCGAGGGCGGCCTTGTCTACCGCGAGAGAGCGGCTGAAATTTGTGTGGATCGAGCGGGTCGATGATGCGACCCTGGCGGCGCTGCAGGCGTGGTCGAACACCTCGGCCATAAAGTGATTGTCACGAAGGAGTAGAGATCGCCATCTGTTCAATCGGCGTCGCGGCTGCACCTGGGGAGAGACCATAGCCCAAATGCGCTCACCTGCGTGCCTTGCGTTTGGTCCCTTGGCGCATATGACGAGTCGGCGCCGGTCGCTCACGACGCGGACCACTTCGTTTCTGGTGTTGCATCGGGCAGACCAGGCTAGTGCTGAAGCCCGGTGATCATGGCTACGATCTCGTTTTTGTCGGTCTCGCTGGTCTTGCGCACACCGATCTGTTTGCCACGTCGCAGAACACAGATGCGATCGGAGAGCTTGAACACCTGGTCGAGGCTGTGGCTGATGATCAGTACGCCAATATTGCGCTGCTTCAGCGACAGGACGATCGTTTCGACCTTTGCAGTCTCGGCAACCCCGAGCGCGGCGGTCGGCTCGTCGAGCAGGATCAGCTTGCTCGCCCAGTGCGTGGCGCGGGCGATTGCTACGCCCTGGCGCTGGCCGCCCGAGAGATCGCGGATGGTGGCGTGAGCCGAAGGGATGCGAACGTCGAGATCCTTCACCAGCTTTTCGGTGTCTTCAATCATCCGGCGTCGGTCGAGCAGGCCGAAGCGGTTTACCGGCTCGCGGCCAAGGAACATGTTCATATAAACGGTCTGCTGATCGGCGAGTGCAAGGTCTTGGTAAACCACTTCGATGCCGTGGGCGCGCGCCATGGTGGCGCTCGACATTGCCACAGCTTGCCCCTCAATGATGATCGTCCCGGATGTCGGAGCGTGGACCCCGGTCACGATCTTGACCAGCGTCGACTTGCCGGCACCGTTATCGCCGACCAGCGCCACGATCTCTCCGGGATAGAGCTCGAGCGAGAAATTTTCGATGGCGGTGAGGCCGCCGAAATTCTTGCGGATGTCCTGCAGCTGCAAAACAGGGGGTGTTCCGGTCGTGGCGGCGCTCATTGAGTTGCTCCTAGACCGGCCACGCGGCGGCTTCGCCGAAACCGTTTTCGATCGTTTCGATCTTTGGCACGCCTTTGGAGACGCCGGAGACGCCAACCACGTAGGCGCGGGTTACGAAAGCCTGGCCGCGAAAGCCGAATACCGCCGAGTCGCCCGGGCGCGGAACATTGGCGCCGCTAGCGTCGATCATTGCGTAATAGTCGATTGCCGCAGGCGGCGGCACCTCGACGCTTCTGAGCGCGCTGGCGACTGTGGTCGGCTCTGCCGACACGATTGCCTTCACATCATAGTCTGGAAAAATCGGATCGATATAGAAGCCGCCGCCAAGGCAGTAGGCCTTGCCGCCAGCCAAATGCGACACCTCCGTCAGATACAGAACGGCAGGAAGCTCGGGCAGGTCCTCCATGACGTGCAGCGCGGTGGTGCCGGCCAGGCCGTTGCCGGGTTCACATTGCGTTGCGCCAGCCTCGGCCAGCGTGCCTAGCAATACGCTCGACGTCGTGCCCGGCGCGTTCACCTCGATGTTGCGGTGGCCTGCCTTTGCGAGTGCTTCGGCGGCTCTGCCCAGCGTCGCCAGATTATTGGTCGGCAGCACCTTTCGTGCCGCCTGGTCGAATAGCAGCGCTGGGAAGGTGGTGATGCCGGCGAAGCACCCGCCGTCGAGACCATCGAGTCTTTCGGCGACGGCGGCAATATCGACAGCCTCAAAACCACCCTCGTGGCCGCGGTAGAAGACGTCGCCGTCAGCGCGGATGCGGGCAAGCAAGTTCTGCGTATACCCCGCGCGCCTTGCGCCGGCAGCGGCTTCTTCAGCTTTCGTATTGTTGAAGACGGTCCAATAGTCCGGTCTGAACGTCTTGGCCGCAGCATTGGCCTCGTACCTCGCGACCTGCTGCAGGTGGCCGAGATGGCCGAGCGTCAGGCCGGCCCTATACGTTGCCCGTGCGCAGGCCATGTCGACAGCGACAGCGTGATCGATGCCGCCGCGTTTAGCCGCCTGGCAGAACGAGCTAGCGCGGCCGACCTGCTTGGTCATGGCGAAAATCTTCAGGCCGAACCGGTCGGCCTCGCGCTTCAGGATCCGGGCATTGGCTTCCACGGTGTCGAGGTCGAGCACATAGGAATTGGCCGGCAGCTTTCCTTCTTGGTGCAGGCGCATGGCGCTTTCTATAAAGGTCGGATTGCGGCGCCGCAGAACATCGAGGAACATGGCTACCCTCCTTCAACGGGACTTTTCGCGCAGCGATACCGCGACAGCCGCAAGGATGATCAAGCCGCGCACGATCATCTGGTCGGAGACGGACAGGCCCATCAGGATGAGCCCGTTGTTCAGCATGCCCATCATCAGCGAGCCGACCAGCGCACCGACGATCGAGCCCTTGCCGCCGTTGAGCAGGGTGCCGCCGACGATGACGGCCGCTATCACCGTCATAAGGTCGGTTTCGCCGAGCGTATATTTCGCGGCCTGCAGGCGGCCGGCATAGAGCAACCCCGCAAGGCCTGCGAGGCCGCCACTTATTGTCAGAACGGCCAATCGTATCTGCGCCACGCTTATCCCGGAGACATTGGCCGCACGGCTGTTGTCACCGGTGGCCAGCACATGAGCGCCGAAGCGTGTCTCTCGAAAGATGAGATGTCCGATCGCCACGGCAATGACCGTCCACCAGATCAGCGACGGAACTCCCAGCAGGGAACCCGAGCCGAAAAAGCCGGTGAAGGCATCGTTGGTGACCGGGATCGACCGCAAATCGGTCATCGAGCGAGATACGCCGGCGAACAGACCGAGCGTCGCCAGCGTTACCAGAAATGAAGGCAACTTGACGTAAGCCACCAGGGCGCCATTGAGCAGGCCGATCAGGATGCCGGCGCCGAGGCCGGCCAGCACGCCGGCTAACATGCCGTAGGCGTTGATCGCCACCGCGGCAGCAAGGGCAGCCACGGCCACGATGGAACCGATCGAGAGATCGATCTCGCCTGCCGACATGACAAAGACAAGGCCGATCGCCATGATCGTCACAGGCGCCGTCTGCAGCACGATGTTCGACAGGTTACGGACGGTCAGGAAACCGCTATCCTTCAGTACGATTGCGAAGAACAGAAAGATTGCCAGAAATCCGAGATAGACGACATATTGCTGCAGGTTGAAGCGGCTGACCAAGCTCGCTGCCCGGCCGGGGCTGGTGTTGACACTGGTCATTCTGACTTCCTCCGGCAGGGCGGCTTTCTCTGCCGCTATTTTATGGCGGCCGCGATGGTCGCGGGCACGTCCTTATTGAGAGACCGCTTCCACCCGTCCTTCACAGTGTCCTTGGTGACGGCGAGGGAATCGACCACGATGAAAGGCGCGGCATTCTTGCCGATCAACGAGGCGGCGGTGGCGCGCGCCAGCGTCACGCCGATGTCGTAGGCTTCGTCTGCGATGAGTGCGGCAACGTTGCCGCCTTTCACCATATCCAGTGCCGCCGGTTCGTTCAGGTCGAGCGTGACGATCTTGGTGTGGCTGTTGCCGGCCGCTCGCAATGTGGACAGGACGCTAAGCGCCGGCTCAGCCCAGGTGACGTAGATACCGTCGAGGTCTGGATGCTGCGTGATCATCGCCTGCGCGATTTCCTCGCTGCGCGCCGGATCGGCCATTCCGGCCTCGGCCACGATCTTCATGTCGGGATAGTCCTGCTCGATCGTGCGCTTGAATGCTCCGTCGCGCTGGTTGGTGACGTAGAAATCGGCATCGTGAAAGATGTAGCCGACCTCGCCTTTTTTGCCGAGCGCCTCGGCCATTGCGATGCCGGCCTTGTTGCCCATCTGGAAAAGGTCGTCCGAAACGATGGTCACATAGTCCTTGTCGTGAACGTAGCCGGCCGGCGAGTTGTCGACGAATCCCAATTTCACGCCGGCCTGGCGCGCCGGATCATAGACCGTAGCTGCACTTGCCGGATCGACCGGGAGGGACAGGATGATCGATGGCTTCTTGGCGAGCACCGTCTCGACATCGGATTTCTGCCGGGATGCATCGAAACCAGCGTCGGTCTGCGCCACCACCGTGATGCCGAGCCGCTTGAACTCGTCCTCCGCACCGCTGTTCACCGCGTTGGTGTATTCGCTCATCTCATGCCAGACCAGTGCGGCGGTATATTTGCCGTCCTTGATCTGCTGCTCCTCGCGGGGCGTCAGCACCACGCTGCGTGCCGGTGTCGGCTTTTCCCCGTTCGGTCCCGTGGTGGCGCCGTCGGCTGCGAAGGCATTGACGACGACGAGTGCGATCAGCGCCGACAAGATTCCAATTGTTGTGCGCATGTCAGTTCCCCTTGTTTCCACAGCTGTGGCCAGCCCGAATTGACCGCCGGGCATTCGCCTGTCACTTGGCCGCGTCGAGCACCGATTGCGGCGCGTCGCGGTTCAACGAGTCCTTCCAGCCCTGCGCAACGTTCTGCTTGGTCACGGTAAGCGCTGGGGCAACGACGAAGGCCGGCGTCTCCTGGCCGAGCAGCGCCTTGACGCCGACGGCGGCCATGGCGCGACCGAGCTCATAAGCTTTGTCGGCGACCAGTGCGGTCACATTGCCGCCCTTGACCATATCGAGTGCCACCGGCTCGGCGAGGTCTAGCGTAACGATCTTGGTCTTGGTGTTGCCGCTTGCTCGCAAGGCCGACAGCACGCCGTCGGCCGGTTCGGCCCAGGTGACGTATATGCCGTCCAGATCGGGATGCTGCACAAGCATGGCGCTGGCCAGCTCTTCTGCCCGCGCCGGATCGGAGATCCCTTGCTCGGCGACGATCTTGATGCCGGGATAATCCTTCTCGATGGTCGTTTTGAAAGCCTGGTCGCGCTGGTTCGTCACATAGTAGCTGGCATCGTGGAAGATGTAGCCGACCTTGCCCTTGCCATCGAGCGCCTTGGCCAGCGCGTCGGCCGCCTGTTTGCCCATTTGGAACAGATCGTCGGTGACGATAGCGGCGTAGTCGGTTCCATGCTTGTAGCCCTTCGGCAAATTGGAAAGGAATACCAGCTTGGTGCCGTCGGTGAGCGCCTGACGGAACGCCTCGGCCGACGTAACCGGGTCGAGGGGCAGCGACAGCATTACGTTTGGCTTGGCTGCGAGCGCCGTTTCGATGTCGCTGCGCTGCCGCGCCGCGTCAAAGCCGGCGTCGGTGGTCACGACGATCTGAATGCCAGCACGGGCAAATTCATCCTTGGCGCCGGCGCTGACCGCATTGGTGAAGTCGGACGAGGTGTGCCACAGCAGCGCGGCCTTGTAGCCCTTCTCCTTCACTGCGGCCAGATCTGTGTCCGACAGAGTAACCTCGGCGCTGGGCGTCGCCGTCTCGCCGCTTGGGCCCACTGTCTGTGCGCCAGCACTGCCGGCCATTAGCATCAGGCTGCCTGTAAGCGCAGCAGCAAGAAATCTGTCTATCAGCATGGTCGTTCTCCCAGTTTCGCTCTCAGTTTCTAGTTCATTCCGTAATGCCGCAATAATCCACAATGAAGCGGGCAAAGCCGACGACTCCGGCCAGATATTCCTCGACATCGACGTGTTCGTCGAAGGTGTGACAGTTACGAATATCACCCGGCGCGCAGTAGACGGCGGGAATGCCGAGGCGGTTGGTGAAGAAGGACGCTTCTGACCAAAATGGCGCGCCTTCGATGGCGCCGCGACCAGCCATCGATCGGGCCATGGCAGCAGCCAGGGCTCCAACCTCGGGCATGTCAGGTGCAATCTCGGCGGCACTTCCGCCGAGCGGATGATCGCGGCCCGCTGGATAGGCAAACGCCACGGCAATTTCAGGATCGGTGATGGCGTCGCGCACGGCAGCCTCGATTTCGGCGGCTGCCTCGTCCAGCGACTCGCCGGGCAATAGCTTGCGGATTAGCGACAGAGTGCAGCGTTCAGGCACCGCGATGTAGCCGCCGCCCTCAAGGCCGGTGATCAGCAGGAAGCCGCGCCCAATCAGCGGATGCTCCGCACGTGTTGCAACATCTTCCGAATGCTTCCACAGCGCGCTCATGACGGCGTGGCTTGCGCGCAGCGCATCCTTGCCAAGCTCGGGTACGCCGAAATAGGCCGACCGCCCAGTGATCGTGATGTCGGTAATGAAGAAGCCGATCTGCGCCGGATAGATGGAAAGGCGAGTGGGCTCGACGTAGACCACGAAGTCGGGCGCCACGACCTCGCCTTTCTCGATCCGGCCGACGAAGTCCTTGATGCCGGCGGAGATGCCGGTTCCGGGCTGGCCGCTTTCCTCGTCGCCGACGAAGGCATAGGCAACGTCGCTGGCCAGCCGGATGCCGGCACTGTCGAGTAGGGAAAGGGCCGCCAGCGCGGCGCAGATGCCGGCCTTGAGGTCGCCGGCGCCGCGGCCCCAGATCTGTCCGTCGACGATTGGCGCGGCAAACGGATCCTGTTTGGCAGTGCCAGCCCAATGGTCGTGCCAGCCCTCGACATGAACCGTGTCGGTGTGACCGATGAACAGCAGCCGCTTGCCGGCGCTGGTGCCTTTCCGCTCGCCCCAGATGTTAGGCCTGCCCGGCGCGAATTCCGCACGCCGGATTTCGCTCATCCCAAGCGCGCGCATGCGTTCCTCGAGCAAGGCGACAAAGTTTGCCTCGTTACCGGTTATGCTTTCGCGGCCGATCGCGGCGCGCAGAAGCTCCACCGCCACATCCCGATCAAGCGCGGCGCGCAGGCGCGTGGTGATGTCTGAGGCCGTCATAGCGCAGCCTCGCGCAGCACGCCCGAATTGGCCGGGGGAAGCGAAATGCGTCCGTTTGGCGCTTCGACGCCGAACAGAGTGTTGTGCAGCTGACCAAGCCCGATGGCGGCCGCCCCGATGAGCGCGGCGCGCGAGCCGAGCTCGCTCGCTTCAACGGCGATAGGGTAAGGGAAGCAGCGTGGCAACAGCTCCCTGACGTGCAACAGGATTTCCGGCCGCAGCCCAATCGAGCCCCCCAGGATCACCTTCTGCGGATTGGCGATTGCGGCTAAGGCCACAATGCCTTGCGCCAGATAGCACGCGGTTTCGTCGAGCACCGTGGCGGCGTGGGTATCTCCGGCCAATGCATTATCGAAAATCGTCGGCACATTGACGCTGTTGCCGGTCAGCGCCGCATAGCGCTCAACCATCGCGTTGGCAGCCACAACCCGCTCGAAGGCGCCGGTGCGCTGCGATGTTGGCGCGAACGGATCGGCGCCGATTGGCAGGAATCCCATCTCGCCGGCTGCATTGCTGGCGCCGCGCACCAGGTTGCCTCCGACCATGAGGCCGCTGCCGACGCCGGTACCCAGCGCTATAAAGGCTAGATTGTCGATACCGCGGCCGCATCCCTGCCAGTTTTCCCCAAGGACCGCCAGGTTGACGTCGTTCTCGATCATCACGTGAAATCCGAATGCTCGTTCGAACGCGCGAACGACATTCATCGTGTCAAAGTCGGCGATGTTCGGGGCAAGCAAGATGCGACCAGTCTCCTCGTCGGGTACGCCGGGAACACCGATCACGGCCAGCCGTATCTTTGTGCGGGGAATCCGGTGCCGCTGGGCGGCCTGAATCGCTAGATCGACGATCTGGTCGACGACGTACTGGCCGCCCCTACGATCTGTTGGAGCCGTCTCCTCCGCAAATATCTGGCAGGCGAGATCGGTGAGAGCGACCCGGACCTTGGTGCCGCCGAGGTCGACCGCCGCGATGTAGGCAGCATCGAATACGAGCTCGTAGGTTACGGCAGTCCGCCCGACATGTCCGCTTGTGCGTCCGGTCTCTTGGACCCACCCTTCCTGCTCAAGTGTCCTGACGATCTCGGAGATTGTCTGCTTGGACAAGCCGGTCTGCTTGGCGATTGACGCGCGCGAGATCGGCCCACCTTGCACTATCGCCTCCATGACGGAGCGCTGCGAGAATTGACGAGAGATGCGCGGGACGTCGTTCAAGAGCAACTCCGATTAATTCGTTCTGTGACCGAACTTAATCGTCATTCCAGATGGCAGTCAACCAGCAAATGCGCCTCTGCGTGCAAATCACTGCCATGCATGAGGCGGTCCCACACACCTGCTTTCCGCCATCGAACGAAGCGATTGTAGCAGGTGGTGCGTGGGCCGTATCGCCCCCTGGAAGATCGCGGCATGGCGCACCCGATCGCAGCACCCAGAAGATGCCGTCTGCCCGCTGTGCCTGGACGGTGATCGTGCCGAAGAAAACCGGTGCTGCAGCGAACGTTCCTCGTAATATTGCGTTTAACCATGAAAGACGACGATTCGCCCAAAGCATGCAAAAGGGCCCATCGGCTCTCGCGTCGCGATGCAAGGCCAGGACTTACGCCAGATCAGTTTGTGAAAAGTCATTGCCCTTGTAAAGCAGGGCAAGCCGGTGAGCCTTCGCGCAAGCGTAGGCAAAACAATCGCCGAAATTGAGATCGGCTTTGTGCCCGACTGCTTTGCCGTATTTCATGCTGGCTTCGATCGCCCGGTCGCCGATGTCGCCGGATATCATGATTTCCTTGCCGGCGATCTCGATCAAAAAGGCGTCGACGGTATCACGGGCTTGCGCCAGCATGTCGGCCGTGGGCTTGGCGTTCTTTTTGATGGCTTCGGCCGATGCTCGCGCGAGACCCTGGACTGCCTCGAACCGGACGAGCGGGGAGATATACAGCGGCTTGGTCGCGGCCGCGAGCCGCTTTTCCAGTTCTTCCGCGCCAGGTTCCTCGTTCAGGATGGCAACGATCACCGAGGCATCGACGAACATCAGTCGTCGCTCCACATTTGGTCGGTGAATTTCTTCATATCGAAATCAGGGTTGGCCGGCCCGATCCGCCGCGCCATTTCCTTGACTTTGGCAAGTCTCTCGCGCAGCGGGACGCTGCCGCGGTTGCGCTCGATCTCATGGCGCAAGGCGGTTCTGACGGCCTCGGTCTTGCTGCGCGCGTTGGTAATCTGCTGCAGCTCGACGGCCATGGCATCGACGTCGGGATCGCGAATGAAGAGCGGCATTTGTATATCCTCTGAGTGACATATGTATATCATATCGCAGATATACTGGCCAGCGAATTCGCGAGCGGCGGTTTTGATAAGGAGGGGAGGGAGGAATGCAGCTCGCGAAAATCCGTCGGAAGGTTCGGTTCTGGTGCTCAGTCCTTGGAATTGCTCGGCGTCTGAAACACGTCGCTGCGGCCATGTCACTGTCAACGCCCACATGCCCAAGGCGCATCGGCGCTACGTACGCCGACGCCTGCGCATCCCAACATCCGCGGCGACCGATTGATGTCGATAGACCGCCCACGCGCCCGACGAGGCCAGCGCCAGCTGCATCGATTGCGTCAGGTTCATAACGGCCATAATCCCGGCCCAGCGAACTCTCTCGTTAGGGCAGCTCGGCGAGTGCTACGGCTGGATGCTCTTGGGAACATCCCGAGCGCATGATCCAGCGGCGAGGATAAACAATCTGAACCACGCGCTGCCTCCACATGATGGCGCCGGCGAACTCAACGAAGCCGTGCTGCCATTCGTGGTGAACTGGATAACACGGCCTATCTTCTCGCTCGAAAATTCGGCGGCCTCGACAATCATTGCCGGGTTACCTCGACGGATCTCTTCGCCGTCTATCCGCGTCTCATCGGCTGTCGCGCTGATCCGGATTGACAGCCACCCGCAATTAAAGGGCCGTTTGATGACACCTAGGCCTCCCCAGCAGTATTAGTTCACAAAGCAGGTCGGCACCCCTGCCATCCGCTGGATCCGGTCAGCGTGTGCTTCGGGTTCGGGGTGCAAGATCAGGCGGTGCCATTTGCACGGATGGCGGCGAACCAACCACCACGGCAGGGGCGCCAGATTGCTCACCACGTTGGCTCTCTACTTCGCGGCTCATTCATGGTGCAGCTCCGGAACGGTGAAAACCGGCACTTCGCCCTTGAAACCCTGGAGCTCAAAGGCGCCCGCTTGGACGACCGGCATCGATGCTCCTTTCGCAAAACCGGGACCAAGCACCAGGGGGATGCCCAGCTTCTTGGTCGTCGACTCGAGCCGTGCCGTGCGGTTCACCGGCGAGCCGATCGCGGTGTAATCGAAACGCCGTTCGGAGCCGAAATTGCCTACCGAGCAAATCCCCGTCTCGATGGCGACGCCGATTGCGATAGACGGATGGCCGTCCGCGCTGAAGGCGGCGTCTTCGCGCTTCACCCGCTCGATCAGGGCAAGGCCCGCGTCGAGCGCGCGCTCGCGATGATCGGGCTGATCAAGCGGTGCGTTCCAGAAGGCCAGCACCGCATCGCCCATGAACTTGTCGATGGTGCCGTCGCGCTTGAGGATCTCATCGGTCGCAATGCCGAGGAAGTGGTTGACCACCTTTGCGATCTCTTGGGTATCGAGTTGTTCGCTCATCGTCGTGAAGCCGCGTATGTCGCTGAGCAGGATTGTGATCTCGCGCTTCTCGCCGGACAGGATCGCTTCGGTGTCCGAGCTTGCGAGGCGCTGCACCACGGAGGGCGACAGATATTGAGAGAACTGCCGTGCCAGGGTGGACCGGCGCTGCTCGCTGCGCCTGTAGAGGACATAGCCTTCGAAGCCCGTAACCAGGATCGTCGCAAGCGCCGGCTGCAGCGGGTCATAGAGTGCACCCTGCAGGCTGTATTCGAGAGCGCCGAACACGAACGGCGTGACGGCCAGCAGCGCCAGAGCGAGGGCGCCAAGCACGACACGTCCGGCGAGCACTCCGGAAAGCCCGATGAAAACGACGCCACTGAGGACAAACCAGAGCCGCTCGAGCGTACGTGCGTGCGTTGGCTCTGCAAGATAGCGCCCGGCAAGCATCTGGCCGATAGCATCGGCGTGGATGTCCGCGCCTGGGCACGCTGAACGCGTCGGGGTGGGTAGATACTGCGTCAGTCCCACGGCCGACAGATCGACAATGGCGATGGCGTCCCGCAGCCGCGGATCACTGTCGCCCGAAAGGATAGTGCTGGCGGATATATGGGGTGTATCCGTGATGGTTTCCCAAAGGCGGATGCTCCCCTCCGGCTCGAGCGGCACAATGGCGCCAGCCATCCTGAGTGCATTAAACCCTGCGGCATTCAGGCGGGCTATGTAGCCGTCCTGCCCGGCATAAAGGCGCAGGAGTTCGAGCGCGAAGGACGGCCAGAGCTGCACGCCTTGAGCGGTGTTGCGAAGCCAGAGCAGCGGCACATGGCGCAGTACGCCGTCTGGATCGGGCAATGTGCGAATTACGCCGAGGCCCGCGGCGGCGTTCGAGAATTCGGCAAGCGAGCCGGTCAGGCCGGTGAAGCCGGGAAGTGTGTCGGGTACTTGCCCGACGATCGACCAGCCGGCTTTGGGCTCTGCTTCTGAAACCGTCGCCTCGTTGCCCAGGCTGACGGCAATCGCCGTTCGATTTTTCGCCAGCGCCGTTGCCAGGCGCTTGTCTCCGGCGATGCCCTCAGGCGAGGTGTCGGCCTCGGGCAGCACCAGCGCAAGCCCGATCACCGCGGCGCCGGATTCGGTGATGCCATCGACCAGATCGGCCAAGAGGCCACGGTTCCAAGGCCATCGCCCATGTGCCTGGAGGCTGGCGTCGTCTATCGAGACGATCACGACAGGATTGCTCGTCGCCTGGCGTGGGGCGAGAAACTGGTAGAAGTCGTAGGTGCGTTCGCGCAGGCGCGACAGCGGCCCGTCGAAAGCCAAATGGCAAGCGAGCAGCAGGAGCACGACCGCAAGACCGGATATTTTGCGCCTGGCAGCTTGCCGCCAATCAGCCCAGCGCCAACCGGCCAATAGGCTCATGTCGCGCTGCCGGGCCTAATTGCAGTAGTAGGAGCAGCCGTCGCCCTCGCCATCCCCCTCGCCATAATCATCCACGCCGCCGCCCACAGGTGGCGTTGGGCTGTCGGGGAACTCCATGACCACTCCTGGCAATGCCCCGTCGGTGGAATCGCAGACTTTGAGCGAACCGCCGAGTGCCGACGCACAAATCGCGCTTACGTCCAATCCCGGACCCGGTGCGCCTGGCAGGCCGGTGCCGGCTATCCGGTCGATGCTGTCCAATATCGGGAAGGTGTCGATTCCGCCGTAGCCGGTCAGCAGCTTGCCATTTTCCGACGTGCAGGCGAAGCCCGGGTTTGTGATGACCAGCCGTTTGCCATTTATCGTGCAGGTCATGCGGCCGGCGCGCAGTATGCCGACGGTCTGGCCGGCTGCCACCAGCACTTCGATGATGCCGCCTCTGGCCCCGAGCACCATGTGCGGCGTCGCAATCTGCATGACGCCGCCTTTCGAAACCTGGCCGCCATAGAAACGGGCCAGGCCGCTATTCATCCCGATGTCGATCTTTCCCGACCCGGAGCCCGGATTGTAGACGAATTCATCGATCGTCAGGCTGGTGTTCGGACCAATCTTGGCGCTCGATTCGTCCCGGAACACCAGCATTCCAAGACCAGTGGGATTGCTGCGCAGCTGGTCGCCGAGTTCGACGCCGGCACCGACGTTCATTGTCCCGCCGTTGTTGCGGACGATGTTGGTCTGGTAGGCCGTCATCGACCCGACCGTTTCAGCGGCGGATGGTGCCGCAAAGGCAAGGCAGGCGACAAAAATGGCGATCTGACGGTACGGGGTCCTCATCGCGGCCTCTTTCAATTGAGCGTCAACGTGTAGCTCATGAGCATTTCGAACGATTTTCGGTCGCGGCTGGCGATGTCGAAGTTGGTTTCGCGATAGGCGAGATCGACGCTGATCTTCTGCGACTCCGTCAGCTGAAAATCGCTTTCCGAGGCAATGCGCCAGAAGTCGCTCTTGATACTTGTGCCGATGCCGATGGACAGATCGGGAGCGTCGCTATGTCCGGCCGAGAAAGCGACCTGATGCGACCATGCGAAAAGATCCGGTACGTTCATCAACAGGCCGCCATAGCGGACCTCGCCCGTGTAGCTGCGGCCGATTTCAGATCCGGAGGCGAAGTCATTCGAGCCGACAAAGCGCAGTCCGAGCGCCTGGCCATTGCGGAAGCGGTAGCTGCCGCCTGCCTCATAGAAAAGCCTGCTATCGGCGAAAATGCCTTGCGAGGCGCCTAGATCGATGTAGCCGCCACCGGCGAAGAGCGTCGTCTCGACCGTCGGGCGCACAAGAAAGCGCCCACTGACGCCGATGCCGGTTTCCTGGATATCGCTGTCGAAGCGATCCGTAACTGTGAACGCGGAAAGCAGCAGGCGCAGCGAATCGATCCCACTGTTGGGTAATCCCTTGTCCCAGGTGATCGCGGCGTTGCCGTGGATGAAGGTCTCCTTGCCACCCGGAACCGACAGGTCTGGCGTGAAAAAGCGCTGTGTCGCCGTCAATGACCCCGAAAGAACGAGAGCGTCGGCACTTGGCGTGCCGAGGTCCCATCGGACAAAGCCTTCCGCCCGCCCATAGGGCGAGACGAAGCTGTCGTCGTCCTGCGCCCCGCCGGGCTCAAAATCGGTAAATGCGCTGAACACGCCGCCAGTCAGGGCGAGTTCCCAGGTGACGCCACGCAACGCGCGCTCGATGCGGGCGAGCAGGCGAACAGCTTCCTGCTGCTCACTTGCCGACAAGCCACCGACTTCGATGCCGTACTGCACCTGCCGGCGGGCCAATTCATAGGAGCCGACATGATAGTACAACCGGCTGGCCGCCAGCCGGGCGCGCGCATCGCGGGGATATTTGATCAGATACTGCTCGATTGAGGAGATCGCCTGATCGTACTGCCCGGCGTTGACGGCAACCGTGACGAACTGGGCGAGCGTTCCGTTGTCGGCCGGACTGGCGATGCGGGCCGAAAACGCATCGTCATAGGCCGTAAAAAGACCTTGTGCGCCGGCCGGCAATACGCCGGTACAAAGCAGCGCCGCAGCGAAGCTGAAGATCGTCCGAAACGAAGATTGCATGCCGAGAACCCACCCCAAACCCGACCAGTGCAAAGGACTTAGCACGACCAAAAGAAAAAAAGCGACTGAACTTTGACGAAATCGTCCGAGTTTTCAACAGCTGTTGCAGCCGCGCAACAAACCATCGGAGTTATTCGTATTGCGGCTGCGCTGGTTGTAAAAAATCTTCTCACCGTTGCAGTAACAATTGCAGTATTCGGCACGATAGGCAACTAACTCAAATCATCACCAGTCGTGGATTGCACGGCCGACAAGATTAATATTGTTTTGCGCGATCCTGCGCGTATCTGGTCACCAAATGAGCCATCACGGTCACGCCACGGCTCATCCAAAGGTCTTCCGTGGCACTGCGCAAGCGATCGGAGAGCTGCCTCGAGGTGCTTCTCACCACGTCTACGCGACGCGGCATTGCTCTTGCTATTTCGTTGAACGCGACGAGGTCAGCTTATAGGAACCTATCTCTCCATGATGCGTCACCAGACGCGCCTTGCTACAGCACGAGCATGGTGGCCAGCCCCAGCATCAGTCCCATGCCTACGATATCGGTCACGGTGGTGAGAAAGATCGCCGAAGCGACTGCCGGATCGGCGCCGACCCGCCGCAGCCCTAACGGGATCAGCACGCCGGAGATTCCAGACATGAGGCAAGATCCGGACATTGCGAGCAGGATCACAAGTGCCAGCATGGGCGCCTGGGCTGCCGACTCCGGTTGCCGCGAGGCGTAGAACCACATCGCCGCAGCCGCCACAAGACCGACGAGCACGCCGTTGGCGATCCCGAGGGCGCCCTCCCTCATCACCAGGTGCAGCTTCGGCCGTTTGTCCACATCGCCCAGGGCAAGGCCACGGAGCGTCATAGCCAGTGCCTGGCAGCCGGTGTTTCCGCTCTGCCCGGCCAAGACCGGGAGGAACGCTGCCAAGGCGACGATCTTCTCGATCGTGCCTGTGAACGAACTGACCACGAAAGCGGCCATGAAGGCCGTCAGCAGGTTCAGCTGCAGCCACGGATGACGCTTCAGGAAGGCTGAAATCAGCGGCGTGAAAGAACGCTCCTCCTTCTGGACACCCACCATCTGGCCAGACTGGGCGGAAATCTCGATGATTTGCTGCTCGAACAGCCGCCAGCCGCGAACCTGCCCGAGCAGCCGGTTCTCCGCGTCCACCACGGGATACACCGGATAGTGGCGGCGTACCGCCGCCTTGCAGGCTTCGCTCAAAGACATACTGACGGGAAGGGCGAACGGTTTCGGCAGCATGATCTGATCCACGGTTGCGTCCGGTTCGCTCAGCATCAGATCGCGCAGGACTACGAGGCCAACCAGTTTGTCGCCCTCGTCGGTGACATAGAGATAAGTGAGCTCGGTCGGCACCTGAGTGCGTCTGACGGCGTCCACTGCGGCGGCGACCGCCGTACCGACAGGAACGCTGCCGGGGATCGGGTCCATCAGCTCGACGAGCGACTCCGGGATCGCGATGCCATCGCTATGAGCCTTGATAGGCCTCATATGCGGCGGCAAATGCTCCACCACCTTCCGGGCGTGCCTATCCGGCAACAACTTTAGTGCGTCCTGGATGAGCTCGGGAGACTCACGGGCAAGCAATTCAGCCGCGTCATCAGGTGCTCGAGCACGCAGCGTGCGCACCAGCTTCTGAACGTCGTTCTCTTCCTTCATCTGTTCCCCCGAATTGCGAGTGTCTTGCCTCTGACGGTATGACACGAATCTGATCGCTCTGCCCTGGCGCAGTGCCCAAGCGGCTCGATCCGGGAATCTTCGCCTTCCCCAGGCGCCGAGTAGACCGTACCCAGACAAATCTGAGCCACTGCGGGGTGCATACAGGCGGGCTGTAACCTCTGCGTGTCGCCGAGAATTCAACGTGTTGCGAACTTCACCGATCTTTTCCTGGGCTCCTGCGAGCACGCCGCACCGATGAAACGCAAAACCCGGAAATTCTGCAGAGGCCTCCGGCGTTCGAATTGATTTGCCTCATCCGGCACATCTTGCCAGTTCCACCAGCTATCGACGCCATGGCGGGTTAAGATCTGCGACTGGTTGCACAGAAGGATGTGGAGCACGAGCTCCTTCGAGGGCGATTTATGACTGTCTTGCACCAAGGCAAAAACTTCGGCAAGTTCGTTGCGTCTTGGGAGAGGGCCAACAACAATGAAATTATCTTGCATTTGCATGATGCCGCTCGCGGCAATGGTGATTTGCGCAAACTCGTTCGTTCCAACCGCCGCCCACGCCAACTCGGTTGCCTTCGATCATGGATATCGGATGGCGGCTTATTTGTTTTGCTCTCAATCGATCTATGACGACAGACGTTTTGGCGACTTTCTTGTTGAGGATAGGAAGTATGACAAAACTAAAGAGTACAATCGTGGCGTTGCCGCTCTGAAAGCCGCGCTCAAAGCCACCCATCCTAGGAAAGTGTGCTTCGATGCCGCTCGCGCCAGCGGCTGGTGGACCGACCGCTGACGGCTTACCATATAACTCCAGCCTCATCGAACTCGGCCTTTTGTTGGTTGCTTATCTGCACGCTTGATTCTGCGTCTCCCAACGGCACGAGGAAATTACGGTGACAGCGCATTATTTCTTCGCCGCCTGCCTCATTTGTGGTTTTGACGGGCTTTGCCGATTTGTCTGCGAAGCCCTCAGTCAGGGAGCATCGCAAGTCAGGACGTCGGTGACACCGCAGTGGTCGACGAGGAGCTAGGCGTCTTGGTAAGAGTTCACTGTCACCGTAATTCTTGTAATTCCTGGTAATTCTAGCGCGCCTGCATGCGGTACATCCAAGCGTAGGTTACGCGCTCCTGGCCCTTCTTGGCTACGGCCATAATAATTCCCGCCATATGGATTGGCCCCAAGGCAGACATCTACCGGTAACTATCTGGGTCCTTGGCCTTCGCGGCCTGGCAATCAACCTTACTCAGAGCAGCCTTGCGGTAAGCGCCTTCAAACACGCGGATAGCCCTCTCGAATTTAGCCGGATTAGGCGCCAAATGTTTATCTCGCCCGTCATACAAATGGATGGAGACAGCCATCATGGCTTTTCCACTTTCGCTTGGTCTCAGCGCCGGGCACCTTTTCAATACGCCATAGATGTTACCTGAAATTGCTGCAGCCCGATGCAATTTGCCATCTGCCAAACGTGCTAAGTAATTGATGTTTTGCTTCTCTCCCGGCCCGGCTGAAGCAGTCGATATTGTGAAGCAGATTGCTACGGATGAACGTTATCAAAATGCGGCTCAAACGTTTCCCCTCTTCTTGCAGGCAACTCGCCCTACTAATCACCCCTTATCACAAGCTAACCGAGAAGCTTTGCCGCATGCAACAACGCCTGGAGATGAGACTTGTTGAGAGCGTCGGCTTTCCTTGTGCGATCGTCCGCTTAACTGAGGGTGACGAGGTGACGGTCCATTCTGTCGAGGCGCTCAATGAAGTGCTCGGCAAAGGGCCGGACACGTCGGCTCTGCGTCAGAAAGTTGAAGCTGATTTCGCCTTGCATCAGGCACGCTGGGATGCAGCTGCCGAGCAAACCGGCTACAACGCCGCGCTCATGGCCGAGCGCGAGGCTGGCAACCGGACGAAGGATCTTCTGGCAGCCCTCTCGACCACCCCCGCTACGACTCTTGGGGGTGTGGCGGGCAAGCTTGATGCCTTATTGCGGGAGGGCGAAACGTGGGAGGAATGCTCCGAGTTCCCCTGGCCGCAGATCCGCTCAGCACTCGGCGATCTGATGCACATTGCCCGGCAGACGACGCCTGGATAGCCCCCTCACGGGGAACTGCGTCCCAAGCTCTCTGGGCGCCAAGCTGGCAACTGTGTCCGCAACTGAAAGACAAAGTGACGGTGAGATATGAATATGTATCCACCAACTTGCTGTCTCAGGAGAACCTTCAACTTCCAGGCAAACATCGTTCTCAGCATTGCCGACGGCCTAAAAACGTCAGCCCGAAGTGGGCGTCCACCTGCTTGGAAAATCGGGTGCTTGAACAAAGGCGGAGCGGCGGACCGGCTCGAGTTGAAGGTCCGCCGTTCCGGGTTGTTCAGATCACAAGGAACGAACCTGCTGCAAGCGACAGACCTGGAGAGAGAGTGGCGAACTGTATTTGAGCTGCGCCACCGATCCCGTCGCTGTCGAAAGAGAGCGCTCCGGTTGAGCTGTTGTAGATGATATGGTCGGAGCCGTCATGGGCGGACGTGCCAGCAAAGAAAGCATCGGATGAAAGGCCGCCCAACTTAAGCCCGGCAAAAACCGCGTCATCGAGCTGGATCTTGTCCTGGAGCTTGTTGAAGTCGGTGATCCTGTCGATATTGCCGGCTCCAAGAGCACTATTGAACACGAAAGCATCATTGCCTCCGTTGCCGGTCAAGATGTCGGCACCGCTACCACCATTAATGATGTTCGCGCCAGCATTGCCCTGAACCGTCTGAGCAAAGCCATTGCCGGCGAGATTGATCGCTGTCGTGCCAGACGGGTTGCTGGTGGCGAGGACCTCAATCTGCGAGCCAGATGAGAGCGCATGGCTCACCGAAGCGAGCACTTTGTCTGTGCCGCCCCCCACCGCCTCGTACATCCTGTCGCCAGCATTGTCGACATAATAGGTGTCGTTGCCACCATAGCCGACCATCATGTCAGCGCCGGCGCCGCCGTTGATGACATTGGCGCCGGCATTGCCCGCGATGATCTGGGCGAACTCGTTGCCGGTGAGGTTGATTGCCGTCGTCCTGGTCGAATCAGTGGTGGCGAGAGCCTCAATCTGCGAGCCGGCCGAAAGTGCATGGCTCACCGAAGCGAGCACTTTGTCTGTGCCGCCCCCCACCGCCTCGTACATCCTGTCGCCAGCATTGTCGACATAATAGGTGTCGTTGCCGCCATAGCCGACCATCATGTCAGCGCCGGCGCCGCCGTTGATGACATTGGCGCCGGCATTGCCCGCGATGATCTGGGCGAACTCGTTGCCGGTGAGGTTGATTGCCGTCGTCCTGGTCGAGTCAGTGGTAGCGAGAACCTCAATCTGTGAGCCGGCTGAAAGTGCATGGCTCACTGAGGCGAGCACTTTATCCCCTCCTCCGCCCAACGCCTCAATCACCTTGTCGCCGGCATTGTCAACATAGTAGCTGTCGTTGCCACCATTGCCGACCATCGTGTCGGCGCCATCGAGGCCGTTGATGACATTGGCGCCGGCATTGCCCTGAATGCTCTGGGCGAACTCGTTGCCTGTAAGATTGATGGCCGTCGTGCCGTACGGATTGCTGGTGGCGAGAAGCTCGATTTCCGACCCGGCCGAAAGGACGTGACTTACGGAGGCGAGTGCTTTGTCGGTGCCGCCGCCCGCCGCCTCAATCTCCTTATCGCGGATGTCATCGACATAATAAGTGTCATTGCCGCCATAGCCGATCATTGTGTGGCCGCCGGCTCCGTGAAACACATCGTCGCCGCTGGTGCCATACAAGGTGTCGCTTGTGTCGACGGGAGGCGGAGTGGTCCCCGTCGTTGAGAGGTTGTGTTGCCGGAAAACGGCCTGCAGTTCCGAAGAGCTCTCCAACGCTGTGTCGCCTCGCTGCGAACCCCAGGCGTATGCGTAGTCGAAGGCGGGTGACGGAACCAGCTTGGCCCAGTGCTCCATCATGATTTCCATCTGGGCGGCGGTGGGCACCACATATTTGCCACCCATGTCGGTGTTATACTCGCCACCTCCAAACGCCTGGTAGCCCGGAACGATCTGGCTCGTCGGGATGCCCGATGCCTGAGCGGCGGCGACGAATTTGTCGATCATGTTGTAGTCGACCGGGCCATCCGTGCGGACGGGATAGACATCTATGCCGTAGTAATCGATACCCGTATTGGGGGGATTGTACGTGCCCCTAAAATCCGGATTCGCCGACGTCCCCAGGCTCATCATTGTGATGTAGGTCTTGGCGCCTGGAAAATGCTCATGGATCCAGTCGGATTCTGCCTTCAGATTCGCGGCAGAGGCGTAGGTACCCCATTGGCCGGTGGGATCCGGCTCGTCAACCAGGAAGAACCCAAATACGTTCGGATTGCCGAGGAAAGGCGTAACCTTGTCGATAAAGGATTGGGTTACGCCGTTGGCCTCGTCGAGGTAGACCAAGCCTTTCATGCCCTCTGGCAGCTCGTTGACCTGGTCAACATATTGCACGCTAGCCAGATTGAATCCGGCTTTTGCAATGTCCGTGCCGGACCCGCCCGACGTGTAATGGAGAGTCGCCATCCATAATCCCTCATTTTGATTCGATAGCGCCCCGCGGATGTCTGCCTACTAGAAGGTGTATATTAGCGCCAAATCACATACCTGCACGCCCTGATAGAATGGTTGATCGCTAGCAGGGGTGCCACACTGCCGCGAAAATTATACTATTAAGATAGCCGGGCACTGCGGGATAAATAAATTCTGTTTCAGAAGAGTGCCAATGTATCGCCTCAGATATAAGCTAAGATATTCCTATATTCTATTCTCCCTCACAATGATAAGAAAATCTACATGAACATTCATTAAGAAAATATAATTTTTTTACAAAGTTAATTGAACAGTAAAAATAAAAGAACAGCTTTATGCGATAGCAACTCTAAAATGGCGTCAGAAAAAATATGTATTATTATGATAGTCACAAGATATAATGTATAACACAAGATCTCTGCCAGGCAAGTCGCCCGTCCTCCCAGCATGCATTTGATTGCAGGCCAATAGAGTCGCCGCTAAGCTAACATGTTAGCTGGACCATGTTCTCTGCCCGGCGACACCAATTTGTTGTGGATAGCTATTGGGCGCGTGCCAGCTCACGACCAAGTCACTCGCAAAATGACATTGCGGCCGCCGGAGATGTCACGTCTAGATTCGGTCCTGGCTGGACGGCGGGTTCTGCCAGGGACTGTTGTGACGGAGATGCAGCTCAACCAAAATATCATAGCGCCTGGCCACCATCAGATTGAACCCGGCATGTCGGCGATCGCAGCGCAGATGGAAAAGTCTGGGGGCAACTCGAAGCGAAGCGCCCCCCCCCTCAAGGGCTTGCGGCCTATCCGGAACGGGTCGACGTAGTTATTGGCCCGAAACGCCTGCTAGTTGCGAGGGGCTGAAAAAAATCCTCATCGGCGAGGACGTCTCCGAACGGCTTGATGTATGTCTGCAGGAACAGATCGGCGCAGTCCCCGGACACTCCTTAAGCCGCTCGTCTAACAAGCGAATTAGCACAGCCAATGGCTACCAGGGCGCATGTGATGCCTACGCAGTCAGCCGCCCAATCAAATCCATCGAGATCGCGCCCTATTAAGGTCGTACCCTGAAGGATTTCAATCGCGGCACCAACTAAAGCGAGAAAGATTGTCAAACTCATTTTGCGTTCCGGCCAACCGAGGCTCCCAACAACCATCAGTGCCGCGAAAGCGATACCGTGATTAAGTTTGTCATAATGGAAGCCAATATCGAAGCCGAACTCCTTGAGACGGAGAGATGGCAGAAGTGCAAGCAGCATAACGGCAATCAGGGTGACGAAAAGGGCTACTTTTTCAGCGATTGGGTGTAATCTCATTCTGCTCCGACGTGTTATTGGCAGGCTGAACGCTGCTAGGTAAAGCCGGCACCGAGGTCGAACCGGCTCCGCATGACGCAAGGCGAGGTGATACCTTCCCCGCCACGATCGCATCCGCTTGTCCAAAATCAACCAAGCGTCCATGCGAGCCGCCACATTCGTCTTCAAAAATTGCAATACTTGACACGACTTGCCGTCTATTTTTCGTGCGCGCAAAATTAATTTCGTTGTCAAAAGCTGACCATGTGAAATTGGCTGGGGCGCCAGGATTCGAACCTGGGAATGTCGGTACCAAAAACCGATGCCTTACCACTTGGCGACGCCCCATCAGGCGGGACGTGCCCGCTGCGCGCGGCCTTATAAGACGAGCCGAGGGAAAGCTCAACGACGAAGATGCACGGCGAAGATACAAAGATATCCCCATTGCTCCTTTATGCACGACCGAACCATTGTCTCTAGCCCACAATACGTCGCGTTTGTACGATGCCCGGCCATTCGCCTTAGCCTGCCACTTCCTACCGCTTACAGCCCGGCACCACGAATCGCTTTAAGATAATGCCGCCCTGTCCCAGCGTTCCGCCCATCGCTGCCATAATCGAACTTTCCGGTCAGTTCTGTCTGTTTGTTCTCGTTATGTGCTGTGGCAGGTACGCCCGAGAACCCGGTCTTCTGGGCATCAATATCGCTTAATCGATTGTAGAGGGCCGCCGGCTTGGTCGATGCCTTGCCTTTCGCACTGCACCACCATATCGCTCGATTTGCCAGTACTTCCAGCTCCTGCAAACCGGGGATCAAGCATGACCAAGTGGGTCTACACCTTTGGCGACGGCGCCGCGGAAGGCCGTGCCGGCGACCGCAATCTGCTCGGCGGCAAGGGCGCCAACCTTGCCGAAATGTGCAGCCTGGGCCTGCCGGTGCCACCGGGCTTCACCATCACCACCGAGGTCTGCAACGCCTATTACGCCAATGGCCACACCTATCCGGCCTCGCTGGAAGCGGATGTTGCGGTCGCGCTTGACCACATCGGCCGGCTGACCGGGCGCCGCTTCGGCGATCCCTCGAAACTGCTTTTGGTGTCAGTGCGCTCCGGCGCCCGCGCTTCCATGCCCGGCATGATGGACACCGTGCTCAATCTCGGCCTCAACGATGAGTCGGTCGAAGCACTGGCCGCCGATTCAGGCGATCCGCGCTTCGCCTATGACAGCTACCGCCGTTTCATCCAGATGTATTCCGACGTCGTTATGGGCCTCGACCATGAGGTGTTCGAGGAAATCCTCGAAGACCAGAAGGGCGGGCTTGGCCATGAGCTCGACACCGAGCTGACAGCCATCGAATGGCAAGGGGTGATTGCGCTCTATAAGGCGAAGGTCGAGGAGGAGCTCGGCAACCCGTTTCCGCAGGATCCGCATGAGCAGCTCTGGGGTGCAATCGGCGCGGTGTTTTCCAGCTGGATGAACAACCGTGCGATCACCTACCGGCGCCTGCACGACATTCCCGAAAGCTGGGGCACGGCGGTCAACGTCCAGGCCATGGTCTTCGGCAATATGGGCGATACCTCGGCCACCGGCGTTGCCTTCACGCGTAATCCGTCGACCGGCGAAAAGCAGCTCTATGGCGAGTTCCTTGTCAATGCGCAGGGCGAGGATGTCGTTGCCGGCATCCGCACGCCGCAGAACATCACCGAGGCGGCGCGCATTGCCGCCGGCTCCGACAAGCCGTCGCTGCAGAAACTGATGCCGGACGCCTTCCAGGCTTTCGTCAGTATCTCCGACCGCCTGGAAAAACATTACCGCGACATGCAGGATCTCGAATTCACTATCGAGCGCGGCAAATTGTGGATGCTGCAGACCAGGTCCGGCAAGCGAACCGCCAAGGCGGCGCTGAAGATTGCCGTCGACATGGCCAGGAATGGACTGATTTCGAAGGAAGAGGCCGTCGCCCGCATCGATCCGGCCTCGCTCGACCAGTTGCTGCATCCGACAATCGATCCAAAAGCGGCGCGCGACATTATCGGCGTCGGCCTTCCGGCCTCCCCGGGCGCTGCGACCGGCGAGATCGTGTTTTCCTCGAACGACGCCGAGGAAGCCAAGACGCAAGGCCGCAAGGCGATCCTGGTCCGCATCGAGACCAGCCCCGAAGACATCCATGGCATGCATGCGGCCGAAGGCATCCTAACGACGCGCGGCGGCATGACCAGCCACGCCGCCGTGGTGGCGCGCGGCATGGGCAAGCCTTGCGTATCAGGAGCCGGCTCGCTGCGCGTCGACTACAACGCCGGCACGCTGATGGCGATGGGCGCGACCTTCCGCAAGGGCGACATCATCACCATCGACGGCGGCAACGGCCAGGTGCTGAAAGGCGCGGTACCGATGCTGCAGCCGGAACTCTCGGGCGATTTCGCCGCCATCATGGAATGGGCCGACGGCGCGCGCCGCATGAAGGTGCGCACCAACGCCGAGACGCCGCTCGACGCGCGCATGGCGCGCTCCTTTGGCGCCGAAGGCATCGGCCTTTGCCGCACCGAACACATGTTCTTCGACGGCGACCGCATCATTGCCATGCGCGAGATGATCCTGGCCGATACGGAAAAGGACCGGCGAACGGCGCTGGCCAAGCTGTTGCCGATGCAGCGCTCGGATTTCCTCGAACTGTTCGAGATCATGGCCGGGCTGCCGGTGACGATCCGCCTGCTCGATCCGCCGCTGCATGAATTCCTGCCCAAAACGGAGGAGGAGGTGGCCGAGGTCGCCGCCGCCATGAACGTATCGCCGGACAAGCTCCGGCGGCGCACCGAAGCGCTGCACGAGTTCAATCCGATGCTCGGCCATCGCGGCTGCCGGCTTGCCGTCTCCTATCCCGAAATCGCCGAGATGCAAGCGCGCGCTATTTTCGAGGCCGCTGTCGAGGCCGGCAGGAAGGCCGGCGCACTGGTCGTTCCAGAGATCATGGTGCCGCTGGTCGGGCTGGTGAAGGAGCTCGACTTCGTCAAGGCACGCATCGACGCCGTGGCCAAAAGCGTGATGGAGGAGAGCGGCGTCAGGATCGGTTATCTGACCGGCACAATGATCGAACTGCCGCGCGCCGCGATCCGCGCCCACGTCATCGCCGAGGCTGCCGAATTCTTCTCCTTCGGCACTAACGATTTGACCCAGACCACCTTCGGTATCTCGCGCGACGATGCGGCTTCGTTCCTCGAGACCTACCGGCAAAAAGGCATCATCGAGCAGGATCCATTCGTATCGCTCGACATAGAGGGCGTCGGCGAACTGGTGCGGATGGCGGCCGAAAAGGGCAGGGCGACGCGGCCCGATCTCAAGCTCGGTATTTGCGGCGAGCATGGCGGCGACCCGGCCTCGATCCATTTCTGCGAGAAGGTCGGCCTCGACTACGTCTCGTGCTCGCCCTACCGCGTGCCGATCGCCAGGCTGGCCGCCGCGCAAGCGGCGGTGCAAGCCGCGAAAGCCGGAGCGTGAATAGATCCCGACCTAAGATTCCTCCTCGCAGCAAGCAAGGTTGATGTTTTTGACCCGCCGTGTGAAATGGCCGCGGGATGGTGCACATGCCTGATGATGAACAAACCGCTGCGGCGCGCTGGACGGTGAGGTCCGAGCTCCACGCCGTCGGTCGCGACAAGCCGCTGCTCGCGGTGCTGGCAGCGATCCTCTGCCTTTATTGTGCGTTTATCGCCGGACCGATCGTCTATGCGGTGCTGGCCATCAACGGCATTGCGGATTTCTTCAAATAGAGCCGGTTTCGGCGATCTCGCGCCGGTCCGGCGCGCTGTACCGGCCCCGAAATTGCTCGGCCTGGATGAAATTGCTTAGCCGGGATGAAACTGTTCGCGTATATCGTTCGTACCTGTAGCGGGTGCGGGAGGACACGTGACGATAAGAATCAGACTTCCAGGCGGAACTTTGAAGATCAAGAAAAACGACGAGCTGCGGCGTCGCGAGCAGAATCGCGAGGTGCCGGTTTGGCAGGTCGGCAATTACTTCGTCATCTGGTGGCCGAGCGGCATGTCCGATCGTCCATCCTCGCCCAAAAAATCCCCGCCCAGGAAATAGCCGCGCACCCGACGATCCCCGACCGGGCACTGGCGCCTCCGTGCGGGATCAGGAACCGCCGCGCGCCAAACCTCCGAAGACCGCTCGCCAAATCCCAAAAATAGTCAGCGGGCAGGCGTTGACTCTTCCGCCACGGAAGGTCTCTTGTGCTGCGTTGCACAATGGGGTGGCGGAATCGATGGCGGTGCGTATCAGGATGCCTGGCGGCACGCTGAAGGTGAAGGTGTATCGCGAATTGCGCGATCGCGAACGCGCCCGCCGCGTACCCGTCGTCAGGCTCGGCCGGGTCTATTTCACCTGGTGGTCGAACCGCCAGCGCCTGATTGACGACCACTCGCCAGGATGAAGCTCCTTCGGACAGGCATGCGCCTGCCCGCCCGGCACCGCGAAGCCTGCGCCGGCCAGCTCGCAAAATAAGTTGATGACGCTGCTGTTGACTCTTCCGTAACGGAAGGTCTCTACTTACCGCATTGCACACAATTGCTGCGTTGCACAACGGGAGTTGAACCGATGGCAGTGCGTATCAGGTTGCCGGGCGGCACTCTGAAGATGAAGACCTATCGTGAGTTGCGAGCCCGGGAACGCGACCGCCGCGTGCCTGTGATGAAGATGGGCTCGCTGTATTTTGTCTGGTGGTCGAAGTCTCAAGGCCAAGAAAAGCCACAGGACAACCCTCGGTAAACTAAAGCCTGCAACATGATCAGCATCAGTGCCGGCTCACACGACGGCAGGTTTGAGCCGCAGCTTCGGATGGCAATAGTCTGTCGTGGAGCAGGTTTGACCCATTTTATAGTATGCGTGGCCAAGGAACTGGCCAGTGAGAACAAAACCTGCGTCTGACGGCTCGGGATCAATCGGATGTTAGCGCGGTGACGAGAGCCTTTAACGCACGGTTAATGACTTGCAGCACGCACTGTGACCTGGCGCTGTGATGGCGCTTTTGGGATCGCTGCCTCGACTTTGGTCTGCTCGATCTGGAATAGATGCGCCGCGCAATCGGCGGCGCAGGCTGCAAAGAACTGCTGCGGATCAGCGTTGGAATCCACCAGCATCTGTCCTTACCAATTTGTAACCAGAACGTTCGCGTGACGGCTCCAAATCCCGACATCATTTCTGCCCAGTTTCCAGCCCCAAACCCGCCCCGGTGCCAGAAACAGGTGTTGCAGAACCCGCCCACGCACGTCCGCTCGATTCCTCCAGACGAATTCATCGGTGATCTTGTCCTCGCCTCCGCGCTCGCCAGTTACCTGCGCCTCCAATATCCAAGGGCCAGGATCGTGTTCCTTTGCGAGGCGGACTTTTGCCGGTACCTGATGGGTCGTGGCGTCGCCTCGGACGTGGTGGCGTTCCGGCGCGTTCGGATACGTTGCACTCCTGTGCAGCGTGGTCGCGAGCTTTACGCGTTGGCGCGCGCTCCGCGCCGGTTACAGTTCGCGCTGGCGATCGACGAGATCTCGCGACAGACCGCGTTGGACTTCCCGCTTGTCGGCGGCCTCGATGAACGGACATCTGCCGAGCGCATCGTCGCCAAGGCCGCTTCGCCGGTCGTCAACGTGGCCGGGGCTATGTCACTGGCAACGCTGCTGGCAGTCCTCGGCCAGGCACGCCTGTTTCTGGGGAACGAGAGTGGCCCGAGCACATGGCCGCCGCCGCGGGAACGCCGGTTGTCGGTCTCTTCGGCCTGACCGACCCGGCCGTCTGAGGTCCTGTCGCCGTGGCCAGGGTTACGCCGCGGCCCTCGATACTTTGCGAGTCCATAGCCAGGAACCTGTGCCGCCGGACCGATGCGAGTAAGGCTTGCTGCGTCTGGCGACTTGAGGTCAAAGCGGTTGCGGACGCGGTGCGCGCGATCCTTTCACGTACGGGTAAGGACGTGGAGCACGCATTGTGATCTCGCGCTTGCCAAAGGTCAGGCCGACGGTCAAATTGCCGCTGCCGACGCTTTTGCAGGGGCATCGTCCCGATTTCCGCCTTGATGCCGGCCTTGGGTCGCCGCTTCAACTTTGATCTGGCCGACCCGGAAACAATCAATGCGCCTGTTCCAAAAGCATTTTTGCGCAGTTGCGATATTGCTGTGGGCTGTCTCGCCTGGCAACGCCCAGTTGCTCGTCGAACCGACGCTGCACATCAAGCCCTACGCAGGCAGCGGCCGCGTCGCGCTGACGCTCGATGCCTGCGGCGGAAAGACCGACACAAGGATTCTCTCGGCGCTGGTGGAAAACAAGATTCCCGCCACCATTTTCGTCACCGGCATCTGGCTGAAGCACAACGCCGCCGCCGTCGAGATCATGCGGGCGCACCCCGACCTGTTTGAATTGGAAAACCATGGTGGCCGCCACGTCCCGGCCGTCGACACGCCGCAAAAGATCTACGGCATTCGCAGTGCCGGCAGCCCGCAGGCCGTGCTGGCCGAGGTCGAATCCGGTGCAGCCGCTCTCGCCGTGACCGGCGAGCCGGCGCCGAAATGGTTTCGCGGTGCGACCGCCGAATACAGCCCGTCGGCAATCGCGATGATACGCAAGCTTGGCTTCAAGATCGCCGGCTTCTCGATCAACGGCGACGGCGGCTCATTGCTCGGTGCAAAAGAGACCGCCCGGCGCATCGCGGCAGCAAACGACGGCGATGTCATCATCGCTCACATCAACCAGCCGACCCATGCGGCCGGCGAAGGCGTAATGCAGGGGCTTTTGGCGCTGAAGGCCAAGGGCCTCACCTTCGTCCGGCTCGACGATGCCGACGGTGTCGGCAATGAAGGCACCACCGACTGATCAGTCGGGCGTAGCCTCGATGGTCACCTTGCTTGGATAGAATGCGCCGTGATCGCGGATATCCGCCATTTCGTCGTAAGGCTGCTCATAGGCCCACATCGCATCCTTGCCTGCATCGCCGGCGGGCAGCACGCTCCAATAGCTGGCATCGCCCTTGTAGGGGCAATGGGTCGAGTGCTCGGTCTTGCCAAGCTGCTTGAAGTCGATGTCGTCGAACGGAATGTAGAAAACGGGGGGATAGGGCGATTCGGTCAGCACCTTGACCATTCTGGACGAGGCGATGACGACATCGCCGGCGCGCACCGTCACTGTACCCTTGTAAGGCTCGACGGTGATGATCTTACCCGGATTGCGCTGAAAGCCGGGTGACGGGTTTGCGATCTGGTCCATGTCGGATCTCCTTGCCTCGAGCCCCAAATGTGTCTGGCAAGCGCGTTGTGCAAGACCTGCCTGCCGCGACGCCAAAGCGTCGCCCGCGGGGGCAAGTCTCACCTCTTTCTTCCGCTTCGCCGAAACTCAGGCGGCGGCCTGGAATGCGTCCATCAGCCCGGCATAGGCGGCGGCAATGCCGGCCACCGGATTGGTGCTTTTCGAGGTGGTCTCGACCTTCAGCGCACCACCGCTGGCAGGCAAGGTGAGCAGCAGGAACTGGCGATTGCCGCCATCGCCGACGCAGGCGGCAGCGACGTGCTGGCTTTCGCCCTCGTTCTCGACGCACATCTTGAACAAGAGCGTGCCGCCGACCGCTTCGAGGGCGCCACCGACGACCTCGACGAATTCATCTTCGGAAACGGTTTTGGCGTCGGGCACCAGATCGGCCTGCGCGACATCGGCCGCCACCAGAACGGCCAGACTTTCGGCAAGCGTATTTTCGAGGGCTTTGTCGTCGAGCTGCGCGTCCATGCGAACCTCTTTCATTCGCCAATCGCGCCCCGCTGTTAATCAACGTTAACGCCGAGCATGGCCGGATTGTGGCGAATTTCGCCTCGTTTGGCTCTATGCACCGCTTCAGCCCGGTTCTGGCTGGACAATCCGCCGGTTCGTCCCACAATGGCGCAAAAAAATAACGGGAGGAACAAGATGCTCGGGCTGATGCAGGAATGGCCGCTGCTTTGCCACAAGCTGATCGACAACGCCGAGCGGCAGCACGGCAGCCGCGAGATCGTGTCGCGTTCGATCGAGGGGCCGATCGTGCGCAGCACATACGCCGAAATCCATGATCGTGCCCTGAAGGTCGCCGAGCGGCTAGAGCGTGACGGTTTCGGGCTTGGCGACCGCATCGCGACCCTGGCCTGGAACACCGCGCGCCACATCGAGGCGTGGTACGGCATCATGGGTGTGGGCGCGATCTATCACACGCTCAACCCGCGGCTCTTTCCCGAGCAGATCACCTGGATCATGAACAATGCCGAGGATAAGGCAATCTTCGTCGACCTGACCTTCCTGCTGCTGCTTGAAAAGATCGCCGGCGCGGTCAAGTCGCTGAAGCAGGTTATCGTGCTGACCGACAAGGTGCATTTACCCGAGACTGCGCTGCCCAATGTCGTTGCCTATGAAGAATGGCTTGCTCAAGCCGACGGCAACTTCGCCTGGAAGACAGTCGATGAAAACACCGCTGCCGGCATGTGCTACACCTCGGGCACGACGGGCGACCCGAAAGGCGTCCTCTACAGCCATCGTTCGAACGTGCTGCACGCCATGATCGAAGCGATGCCCGACGCCATGGGCCTGTCGTCGCGCGATACCATATTGCCGGTCGTGCCGATGTTTCACGCCAATGCCTGGGGCCTTGCCCAGAGCGCGCCGATGATTGGCGCCAAGCTGGTCATGCCCGGCTGCAAGATGGATGGCGCTTCGATCTACGAGCTGCTCGACACCGAGAAGGTGACCTTCAGCGCCGCCGTGCCGACGGTGTGGATGATGCTCCTCCAGCATCTGGAAGAGACCGGCAAGAAACTACCCTATCTGCAGAAAGTCGTCATCGGAGGCGCGTCCTGTCCACGCGCGATCACGACGAAGTTCCAGGACAATTACGATGTCCAGGTCGTCCACGCCTGGGGCATGACCGAGATGTCGCCGGTCGGCACCCTGTGCACCCTGAAGCCGGACTATGCCGGGCTGAAGGGTGACGCCCGCCTCGCCGTCCAGCAGAAGCAGGGCTTTACGCCGTTCGGCATCGAAATGAAGGTAACGGACGACGACGATAACGAACTGCCATGGGACGGCAAGACCTTCGGCCGACTCAAGGTCCGCGGGCCGGCCGTCGCGCGCGCCTATTATGGCGGCATCGGATCCGAACAGTTCGATGAAGACGGCTGGTTCGATACCGGTGATATCGCGCATATCGACCCCGGCGGCTATATGCAGATCACCGATCGCGCCAAGGACGTGATCAAGTCGGGCGGCGAATGGATCTCGACCATCGAGCTCGAGAACCTCGCGGTCGGGCATCCGGACGTGGCGGAGGCCGCCGCCATCGGCATTCCGCATTCGAAATGGGGCGAGCGGCCTTTGCTCGTGGTCGTCAGCAAACCGGGCAGGGAGCCGGCCAAGACGGACATCCTCGCGTTCATGGACGGCAAAGTGGCGAAGTGGTGGATGCCGGACGACGTCGCCTTTGTCGGTGAAATCCCACACACCGCTGCCGGCAAGATCCAGAAGATTACCCTGCGTCAGCAGTTCCGGGATTATCACCTGCCGACGGATTGACCGGAGATGCGGCGTCTTTGCGCCTTCAAGCCGCCGCTGAAAGGCACTATACCTTTGTTCGGGTTGGGGCAGCGCGGAAAACAATGACGGTAATTGCCGAGCGACAAACGTCGAGGGCTGCCGGTTGGTCGCGGCGCGCCGGCGCGTTTTCGGCAGTCCTGCTGCTGACCGCTCTCATCGGCCATCGCTATGACCTCGTCGAGACCCAAGCTTTCCTATGGGTGCTTGGCATTGTCGCCTTGCTGGCTGCGTTTGCGCTTTTGTTTGCCGGGTTTGCCTTCGCGCGATTGTGGAACTTCGGTGATCGTGGCGGTCAAGACCTGACCGCCGGAGCCTTGCTGGCGCTTCTGGTGCTCATCCCTTACGCTGTCGCGGCCTATTGGGCGGCGACCTATCCGCCGCTGCGCGACATCTCGACGGATTTCGACGACGCGCCGGCGCTCGATATTTCTACCCGGACAATGGATATGAACGAGCTTTTGCCGCTGACGCCCGGCGAGCAGCGCCTGCAAACCGAAGCTTATCCGCTTGTTACCGGACGCAGCTACACCTTGCCTTTCGATCGCGTTCTGGAGGCGGTCAAAACCGTGCTCGATCGGCGGGGCTGGCAGCTCGCGGCGCCATTTCCCGACGCAGCAGGGCAAAGCGACGTGACGGTCGATGCGCTGGCCAAGAGCTTCCTGCTTGGCCTTCCCGCCGATGTCGCCATCCGCGTGACCGACGATGGCGACGCCGTCATCGTCGATATGCGCTCGGCCTCGCGTTACGGCCGCTATGACCTTGGCGACAATGCAGCGCGCATCACCGATTTCCTTGCCGAGCTCGACCAGGAAGTCGCCGGCCAGGTGGGCGTGGCGCCGGCGGAATGACATCCGAGGGATACTACTTTGCCGACGAAAAAATGCCGTCAATAGCCGGCGCGCCGTCGGTGTGGACCATACCGCGCGCCACCAGGTCTTCCAGATGGGCAAGCACCGACAGGCCGGCCGCGCCATGCAGGCGCGGGTCGGTATCGCGATAGATCGCCTCCACCATAGTCCTGATCGTACGGTCGCCGCTGTTGATCCGCTCCAGAATCGCCCGTTCGCGCATTTTGCGATGGGCTTTCAATCCGCGCATGAAGTTGCGCGGTTCGGTCACCGGCCCGCCATGACCGGGCAGCAGCAGCCGGTCGTCGCGCCCGATCAGCCGATCGAGCGATGTCATGTAGTCGGCCATGGCGCCGTCCGGCGGCGCGACGATCGTGGTTGACCACGCCATGACGTGATCGGCCGAAAAAAGGATGCCGGTCCCCTCCAGTGCGAAGGCCGCGTGATTGGCGGTATGGCCCGGCGTCAGCACCGTCCGGATCGCCCAGCCGTCACCGTCGATCACCATATCGTCCGGCAGCGCGATATCAGGAACAAAGTCGGTGTCGGCGCTGGCATCGAGCGGATTGACCTCGCCGGTGTGCAGCGGCCGCGCGGGGCGATGCCGTCCTTCCGCCAACATCACGGCACCTGTGTGCTGCTTCAGTCGTGCCGCCAGCGGCGAATGGTCGCGATGCGTGTGGCTGACGAAGACGTGGCTGACCGGCCTGGTCCCGATCGCTTCGAGCAGCGTTCGAAGGTGCACCTCGTCATCCGGACCCGGATCGATAACCGTCAGCGTCTCGCGCCCGACGATATAACTGTTGGTTCCGTGAAAGGTGAACGGGCTTGGATTCGGGGCCGTGATCCGAAGCACGTCTGGCGCAACGGTCACGCCCTTGCCATAGGACGGGTCGAAGCTGGTATCGAATCTCAGCGCCATGCGAACGTCGCGACCTTTTTTGGGGGGAGGGCAAAACCGATTGCCGCATAGCACGGAAGCCAATATAGGAAAACGCAAGGCCGCGTTCGGCGGCAATCCGGAACGGGGAAGACCATGGCAATTGCAACGACGATGCGTCCGCTTATTTCTCTCGCTTTGCCTGAAAAGGGTGCGGCCCGGCTGGCAGGACAGCTTTTGCTGGCGATCGCCGGAACGCTGCTGCTGATCTTGTCTGCCAAGACCAAGGTCCTGCTCGGACCGGTCGATATCTCGATGCAGACGCTTGCTGTCTTGGTGATTGCCGCCGCGTTCGGCATGCGCCTCGGCGTCGCCACGCTGCTTCTCTACATGGCCGAGGGCGCACTGGGCGTTCCGGTCTTCCAGAGCACGCCGGAAAAAGGCATCGGCATTGCCTACATGCTCGATTCGACCGGCGGTTATCTAGCCGGTTTCGTCGTCATGGCGGTGATCGTCGGCTGGGCTGCCGATCGTGGCTGGGATCGTCATCCAATCAAGTTGTTTAATGCGATGCTGGTGGCCGAGATCGTCATGATGGCGATGGGCTTTGCCTGGCTGGCGCTATTGATCGGCCCGGAAAAGTCGTGGCAGTTCGGTGTGCTGCCCTTTATGGTCGGTGATCTGATCAAGGTCGCGCTGGCCGCGAGCCTGGTGCCGGCTGTCTGGTCGCTGCTGAAGCGTTCGTGAAGCCGATCAAGAATTGGCATCGCTCTGCCATGACTGGATCTCACGACTTACTGGCAATCTCGTCGACCGCCTTTCGAAACAGCTTTTTTCGCAAACTGGAATAGCTCTGCTGGTATCCTGCCCGCAGCGACATGCTGGCGACCCGTCATATTAGCTTCAAGTCGGTCGACTAAGCACCAGAACAATCGGGGTCGCCGTGCCAATGTAACCAAAGAGCTACGCGTCACAGCGAATTGCCCGATATCGCACATCGGGCAGCTGAAAAAGAAAGCGGCCCGATGGTTATTTAGGCACAGCTAATTTCATGAACAATTCGCGGGCAATTTTTTGATGAACCGTCCTCATTCTCGCGACATGGTTGCTTGCTGGCATCGACACACTGTCGTAACCCTTGGCGCCGATATGCCCGCCCGCCCTGAGAGGGAGACACGTGATTAGCGCGAAAAAAACAACGAGTGACGCAACCACCCTGTCGCCAGACCCGGCCGCGCCGGCAACCCGCTGGTACGCGGCTTCCGTCTTTCCCGGAAAGGAAGATGTCGCCGAACGGCATCTCCGGATCCAGGGATTTCAGCCGTTTGTGCCTCGCTGCGAGAAAACCGTGCGTCATGCCCGGCGGCTCGAAACACGAGCTGCGGCTTATTTCCCGGGTTATATGTTCATCGCCCTTGACGTGGGCCTGCAACGTTGGCGGTCCATCAACGGAACATTCGGTGTGCGCTCCCTCGTCATGCAAGGCGATCGGCCTTTGCCGGTCCCCTCGGGTCTAGTAGAGCGCCTCATTGCGTTAACCGGCAGGCACGGCCTGCTCGATTTCAGCGGCGGCCTCGCAGCCGGTGCTTCGGTTCGGATCCTTTCCGGCCCTTTCGCGGAAATGATCGGTCGCCTTGATCGACTCGATCCAGCTGGAAGAGCCCGGGTTCTGGTTGCCATCATGAATGGCGAGGTCCCCGTCGACTTGGATGCCAGGGATCTCGTAGCAATCGCGTAGCCGCAAACATCAAGGCGGCGTCGTGATGTAAATTGTTGTAGGATGCGCTCTCGGGTTTCACCCGGGAGTGCGGTAGCCGTCGTTCGGCGGGGAGTAGGCGCCGTCTGGCGAGGTTTTCTGATCGGCGCTGATGGAGGGCACGCGGTATGCGAATAACGATGATTGGTGCCGGCTATGTAGGGCTCGTTTCGGGCGCCTGCTTCGCCGACTTTGGCCATCAGGTCTGCTGCGTCGATCGTGATGCGGAAAAGCTTGCCATGCTCAAACTCGGCAAGATACCGATCTACGAGCCAGGGCTCGACGAACTCGTCACCACGAATACGGTGCAAGGTCGGTTGCGTTTCGATGGCGATCTGGCGGATGCGGTTTCTCAATCGGATGTTGTCTTCATTGCCGTGGGCACGCCGTCACGGCGTGGCGACGGCCATGCCGATCTGTCTTTCGTCTACGAGGCGGCCGCCGAAGTTGGCCGCGCGCTCAAAGGATTTACGGTCGTGGTGACGAAATCGACCGTCCCTGTCGGTACCGGCGATGAGGTGGAACGGATCATCCGCGAGCAAAATCCGGCCGCCGATTTTGCGGTGGTCTCCAATCCGGAGTTCCTTCGCGAAGGATCGGCGATCGAGGACTTCAAGCGGCCCGACCGCATCATTGTCGGGACCGATGCCGAACGGGCCAAAGCGGTGATGGGCGAAATTTACCGCCCGCTCTCGCTGAATGTCGCGCCGATATTCTATACGAGCCGGCGTACGGCTGAGCTTACCAAATATGCCGGCAACGCGTTTCTGGCCATGAAGATCACCTTCATCAACGAGATTGCCGATCTCTGCGAGCGGTTGGGAGCCGATGTGCAGGACGTCGCGCGCGGCATCGGCATGGACAACCGCATCGGCGCAAAGTTTCTTCATGCCGGGCCGGGCTACGGTGGCTCCTGTTTCCCGAAGGATACGCTGGCGCTGGTCAAGACCGCGCAGGACGCGGCAAGCCCCGTGCGGCTTATTGAAACGACGGTCTCGATAAACGACCAGCGCAAACGGGCGATGGCTCGCAAGGTGGTCGAGGCCTGCGGCGGCTCTGTTCGTGGCAAGACCATCGGTATCCTCGGCCTTACATTCAAGCCGAACACCGACGACATGCGCGATGCGCCCTCATTGGCCATCATTCAGGCGCTCAAGGATGCAGGCGCTTCGATCAAGGCCTATGATCCAGTCGGCATGGAACTGGCGCGCAAGATGATCGAGGGCATTGCATTCGAGGAAAGCGCCTACGCAGTAGCCGAGGGCTCGCATGCGATCGTCATTGTCACCGAATGGAACGCGTTTCGGTCGCTGGATCTCAAGCGGCTCCGTGCGCTCATGGCGACGCCGGTGATGGTTGACCTGCGAAACGTCTACCGCGGGGAGCATGTCGTGAAGGAAGGCATTGCCTATTCCAGCGTCGGCCGAGAGCGGTATCCTGTTAGGTGAACGTCCAGGTTTTCATAGGACCCGATTTGCGGGATTCAATTTGAGCGTCACGACTATTCAACTGCCCAATCGTCGGCACCTACTGCTTCGGATGCGCTTTCAGCTTCTTGGCGGATTGACATTCGCGATTCTGCTGCCGGCGTTGATCCGACTGTCGTTCGATCAACAAGTAATCTTGTCACCGAACATGCAGGTTACGATCTTTGCGGCATTCATTGCCCACACGACAGGCTATCTGCTTTACAAACGCATCGGGAATTTCCCGGGCGTCGCAGCGGCTGGTTACATCTTGCCAACCTTCGCTCTGACTTACGGCCTCGTATTCGTCACTATCTTCTTCTTCAGATTTGATTACAGCCGATTCCAGGCCGCCGCGAGCTTTATCCAGTCAACATTGTGGTACTTTGGCCTGAGCCTGGCCACGCGACGGCTCGATGCGTACCGGCTGGCGATAATTCCTGGCGGAGATGTCGACAGGCTGGAGACCATACCGGGTGTCAGCTGGCATAGGATCCATTCGCCCGACACGGTTGTCGAGTACGCGAGCGGCGTGGTCGCCGATCTTAGGGCCGATCTTTCAGATGAGTGGGAGCGTTATATCGCCGACCGCGCACTCTCGGGAACACCAGTCTATCATGTCAAACAAATCAGCGAGTCGCTCACGGGCCGAGTAGAGATTGAGCATCTTTCTGAAAATACCCTAGGTTCCTTGAATCCAAACCAGGCCTACTTGAAAATAAAGCAGGCAATAGACTGGGCTACTGCGATGTTCGTACTTTCTGCTTTTTCGCCATTGTTGTTGTTAGTAGCGATTGCCATAAAGGTCGATTCACCTGGTCCGGCACTGTTTAGGCAAAAAAGAACAGGTTACCAGGGACTTCCTTATGAAGTCTACAAATTTCGAACGATGAGGCTCAGTGCCAGCATTAGCGATGAGAAGGAGGCGGCTATCACCAAGGCCGGCGACGAACGCATCACCCGCTTGGGGCAACTCTTGAGAAAATCCAGAATCGACGAGTTGCCGCAGGCGTTCAACATTCTGCGCGGTGAGATGAGCTGGATCGGCCCGCGGCCCGAAGCACTGGTACTCTCAAAATGGTACGAGGCCGAGTTGCCATTTTACCGCTACCGGCACATCGTCAGACCCGGAATTACGGGATGGGCACAGGTGAATCAGGGCCACGTGGCAGCCGTTGATGACGTGTTGGAGAAGCTCCACTATGATTTTTACTACATCAAAAATTTCTCCCCGTGGTTAGATTTCCTAATCGTTCTACGAACAATAAAGACAATGCTGACCGGATTCGGAGCTCGTTGAAGATATGCTTCTTTTTGTCAGAAGAATGTTGCGCCCCTTGGTTCCGTTGCGTATCCGAAAGGCGCGCGCTGCAAGCGCGGTTCTGAAGCAGCGAAAACGGTTTGCTCATCTCAGTTCACAGGAGATATTCGATACCGTCTATAAGGCCCGTTATTGGGGCAGGGAGAACGACGAATCTGGGCTGTCATCAGGGTCAGGTAGCCGTGACCCTGATATCGTTGAGCCGTACGTGGAAGCCGTTAATCTGTTTCTGCGGAGGTTTCTTCCCAATCCGCTTCATGTAGTCGACATTGGCTGTGGAGATTTTTTTGTTGGAAGAAGACTGGTCCCCAATGCGGCCACCTATAGTGCGTGTGATGTTTCAAGACACGTGATTGATGAACTACAAAGGGACGGGCACCATGGAAATGTAAAGTTCTTTCATCTCGACGCCGCCAACGATGAATTGCCGAAGGGTAACGTGGTGATTATTCGACAAGTTATGCAGCATTTGAGCAATGAAGAGATATCGAAGATTATTCAAAAGTTATACTCATTTGACTATCTGATACTTGCGGAACATTTGCCGATCGGGCCATTTGTGCCGAATCTCGACAAACCCACTGGGCCAGACATTCGGCTCAGCCAGAAATCCGGAGTGGTGATTACCGAAGAACCTTTTAGATTTACACCTGCAGCGGAAGCCGTGATTTGCGAGACAAAGAATAAGTCGGCGGACGGTGGAATGATCAGGACTATTCTTTACCGTATTAAAAGTGAAGAATGATTAGCGAAAGGCACTGGATCTGTGATGTACGGCTGGTATATTCGGAATATTTCTTTCGCTCATGGTCTGTAGTTCGTTTTCGATGGGGCTAGGCCGCTTTCTCCGAGATGGCGGCTGGGTCATCTTTGGGCAGCTTGTATCAGCGCTTGGAGCTCTGGCTGCCATCCGTATAGTCACGGAACTGCTGAGTCCAGATGCCTTTGGGCGTCTCACGTTGCTCGTGGGGGTATCCGCCCTAGTACATAATCTGACTGCGGTTCCCACAATGCAATCTGTGATCCGGTTTTTTGCCGATTGTTCAAATCAGGGTGATATCGCGGCTCTTCGACGAGTAAGTGGGACTCTTATTGCTCGTAGTGTAATGTTTGGTGCATTTGGATTGGTCCTGTTATGGGCGATGATCGGTTCCAAATGGGGTGATGCTCCATATACAGGGGCCTTAGTCGCGTCGGCGCTCATTATTGATGCGGCCCGAAATTTTGAGTTTGGGCTATTTAACGCTGCGAGGCGACAGCGGGCTGCAGCATTGATTGTGGTCGCGGATGCTTGGTGTCGGCCCATTTTGGCGGTTATTTCAGTTTCGTTTTTTGGGGCGAGTGCTCAATCCGTTTTGGTTGGCTATATCGTCGCGTCAGCCCTAGTAGTGGCGACAATGCGCGCAACCATGAGTCTTGAGGGCCGAGCGGTTCAATCATCTGAATTAATACCCCCTAAAGCGGATGGCAAAATGGAAAGGCTCGCCCTCGCCATTCGACGATATTCAATGCCGCTCATTCCAGTCGCGATCTTCGGCTGGTTTAATGGAATGGGTGATCGCTATATAATTGGAGCTATGATTGGCCTCGAGCAGGCCGGTTTGTATGCGGCGGCCTACGGACTCGTAAGTCGCCCATTTCTAATGGTCGCGAGTACCGTGGAACTGATTTTCAGGCCGATCTTGCACAACGCGATTGCGGCCGACAACCGGAAGCGGATCAAGCAGGTAGAGCGCCTCTGGCTTGCTGCTGTTGGTGTATGCAGCGCAATCGGGGTGATTGGCTTTTATGAATTCAGCGACGTTATAGTTAGAATTATGTTCGCGGAATCGTATGGGCAGGCAAGGTATATAATGCCATGGATCGCAGCTGGATCTGCTTTATTTAATATTGCTACAGTATTAACGAGATTTTGTTACGCCTTTAATGACACGTGGAATGCATTTCTGGTTATCGGAATGGGCACCGCCATCACAATTTTGGTGCTTGTTCCTTTGGTATTTTACTATGGCCTGATCGGGGCGGCGGTCGCGAACCCGATTTACTTTGGCGCGCAAATCTTGCTGGCGCTGTTTTTTTCAAAGCGATCCGAAAAACACTTTCACCTGACTAAAGTCGTACAGGCGGTTCAAACGTAATGACTTCAATACGCATAGGAATAGTCGGCGCAGGTACAATCTCTGCTACTATGCACGTGCCCGTGTTAAGGGCAATTCCATCTATTGAGATCGCCTGGATCACTGACAACAATTCGAGGCGGTCGGAAGCGCTTGCGGCAGCCAATTCAATTCGCGCTGTTTCGGTGGGCGACGATCTTACACGTTTGCCGGACTGCGATGTTGCACTCCTAGCCATACCATTGTTGAGCCGCGGGAGCTACTTCGAGCATTTTGCAAATCTGAAGGTGTCGGTGATGGCCGAGAAGCCTCTTTCGATCGCATCAGATGAGCATAGGAGGATCGTTGGCCTTTTCGAGCCTTGGCAACTTGCTGTCGGATATCAGCGCCGCCAGTACGCCACGGCACGAGCGCTGAGGGGAATAATAGAAGCCAGACTCTTTGGAAGGCTTCGCGAGGTTCGCATGGCGGAAGGTGCCCGGACAACCCGGTCGGGGCCGTCTGGGGGATATCAGGACGAAAGTGTCGCTCGCGGGGGCGGGATTGTGAAAAATCTTGGATGTCACTCCCTTGACCTTGCATTGTGGCTCACAGGTGCCACCGAGTATTTGGTCATTGATCGAGAGGTCACGTGGGATGGAGATACGGATAGACGAGCTACATGCACGGTTCAGTTAACCCGCTCTGGTCCGAGTTCAGAATTGGATTGCCAACTGGTGTGGACCGTCAGCTGGCTCGATCATCAACCAAATACAATGGAGTTCGAGTTCGACAACGCAATTCTCTGTTGCAATGTGAAGCCAGACTCGAAAATTTCGCTAAAGTCAGCGTCGCTGTCCACTCCGATCGAGTTGGAGACCATTAATACCGGTGGTGCAGTGACAGCTACGCAAGCATTCTATCTTGAATGGATGGATTTTTTGAATTCGATGAGCCAACAGACAGAATCCTCTCAATCCGGCAGATCCACGATTTTGGTTGCCGACCTCATGGATGAGATCCTTGCGAGGGCTGGCTAGATGTTAGTAACTATTTTGGGGGCCAACGGCCAGGTTGGAAGCGAAGTTACAATGAGGTTGGCAAGGGTGCCGGGAATGTCCGTCCGGCCCGTGTGTAGGTCGAAGGGAGGCTCAGCTTTCCTAAGACACAAGGGAATATCTGTCGTCCACGCAGACGTTTCCCGTCCCGAAGAGGCTGCTGCTGTTCTCCGCGGCGCTGATGTGGTTGTCAACTTAGCATTGGCGCTCGGCCAATCGGCCGACGCACAAGAAAACAACAAAAAGATCATTGAGCAGAGTTTCGTTAGCTCTGCACCAAATGCAAAGGTGATTTTCTTCTCGACACTTGCTATCCACGGTGAATATGACGCGCGTGGCCGGCGGCTCAAGACGTACTACGGAAGGCTAAAACGGCAGAACGAAAAGGATGTCGAGTTGATGTCCAAGAACTTTCGAGCCAAAACAGCATTTATTCTAAGACTTGGTCACGTGATTGGAGATTACCAAAATCTGACTAGAATGATAAGAGAGGAGATATCTTCATCGGAGGTAAGGATAATTGATTTGAAGAGGCATTCTAACGTCGTGCACGTCGCCACGATCGTAGATGCGATTTGCAAAATTGCTACCGGCAGAGCCGGACCTCCGGGCCAATACGATTTAGTCAATGTTCCGCAATGGAGTTGGCAGGAGCTTTATGAGTACGAAGCACGTCGCATCGGCCAGCCGCTGAAGTTTCCAGAGCATCAAACTGGCTTCCGTGAGAATCGAAGGCGAACTCGCGGGATGAAAGCTGTCGCGGTGGATCTGATTCGTCGCACGGGTCTAAAGGAGCGAGCCCAGGCGCTTCGTGCCTATTTTCCAAACAAAATTGAAAGCGCAATGCAGGCGGAATATTTTGTGGCGCGAGCGAGAGATGAGATATTTTTGTTAAAGAAGAAGAATCCCGCGCCAAACTCTGCTCAGTTCTGGCCCTCGATGGTAGTAAAAGCTCTCCATGGACTTGAACCTACGCAGCAACTGCTCGAATCTGGACTCTGCGAACTCGACAAACTTGACGATGAAGTTCCATGGCCGGCCGACATTCAGTTGGCTGGCCTAAGCAGTGAGTCAAGATAGTATTTGAGAATGAGTTGGTACTCGGTATTGCAAGGATGCAGATTATGAATGGATCCGTCTTGGCAAGTAACAATGGGAACCTAGGGAATGAATAGCGGTCCCAAATTGTTAATGCGGGAGTCCGTCGGGAAAGCGATTCTGATGGCCCCCTATCTGAGGAGGTTGTTGTGGCGAGCCGGCAGATCACTTTATTGCCTCGCCCGGGGTGAGCAACGCCACGACGATATGCATATCGACGGTGAGATTCGCCTCCAGTCGCTGATGATAGGATTGAATAGAGACAATCCCGACTTTATTGCCTTTGACATCGGAGCAAATCAAGGCGACTGGACCGCTGCTCTGTTAAGTGAGGCTTCTGTGAAACTCGGCCCAAAGGGTCGTTTACGCGCATTCGCCTTCGAACCTGTTCCCTCAACACGTTCGCGCCTATCCAGTCGCCTGTCCGCGGGGGTGGCCTCCACACTCGTGATTGAGCCAATGGCAGTTTCTGATCGCCTGGGGCAAATGAAGATGGTGATCATGACGGAAAGCGGCGGCACAAATTCGCTCGTATTTGACAAAGATATGGAGCGTGCTGCGATTGGCAACGTCGATGTTTCGTTGGTGACACTCGACTCCTATTGCGCTGACAACGGTATCAAAGCTGTTGCCATTGTTAAATGTGACACGGAAGGCCACGACTTGGCGGTAATGCGAGGGAGCGAAGGGCTGTTGAAACACGGTTGTATTGATCTGTTTCAATTTGAATACAATTGGCGATGGATTGCCGCGCGCGCTTTTTTGAAGGACGTCTTCGAGCTGATTGAAGACAAACCTTACGCTTTAGGACGGGTAATGCCAGAGTCGGTCGAGTTATTTGAACGGTGGCATCCAGAACTCGAGCGGTACTATCAGTCGAACTTCGTGTTAATGCACACCAGAATCCTTGACCGCTTAAACCCACGTCGCGGCAAATTCGATAAAACAAACACCTATGCGTAACATGATCAGACCTTCATTCGGTGGGCTAGTCGGAGTTGCGTCGAGCTTGGTGAATTCAGCGTGATCCGCAAACGAATCATGGTTACGACCGGGATATTTTCTCCAGGGTCGACTAGCTACGGCTTGGCAGAGGGTTTTCGCCAAATGGGCTGGCTGGTGCAGGAGGTGGACATGCTCCATTATCTGCCAAAGGTTGTGAAAGGAAAACTAGGAAGGATCGGTAGACGCTTGGTTCTTTCTGGCGGCGACAGCGCATTCGTCCGAGACACCATTGAAAACTGCAGATTACTAAAACCAGATTTCGTCTTGATAGGGAAAGGTGCGCTATTCGACAGAGGGTCATTGAGAGAGATCAAGAAGCACTCTGAATTATTGGTAAACTACTATCCGGACTTTCACTTTAATCACCGCGGGCTCGACACAGAGTCGTTTGGAGAGTATGATTTATTTATTACGACAAAGACCTTTCATGTCGAATATCTAAAAGAACTCATCGGTGCTGAGAAAGTTCGATACGTCCCGCATGGGTATGTCCCAAGCGTACACCAGCCGGTGCTCGAGGCCCTTTCAGAAGGGGACTATGCGACCGACATTCTATATGTCGGCAACTGGTCCGCTTACAAACAGCGATGGCTCGAAGATCTCATAAAGTTGGACCCTAAATTGGACTTGACGATTGGGGGAAATCGCTGGTCCGAAAACATTGGTGGCAGTGTTCTGGTGCGAAAGCGGCTTTTGGGCGAACGGGCGGATCTAGCGTACGCGGCGGCGGTTCAAACTGCTCGCATCAATGTAGCTATACACTTCGGTCCTGGGCCCAATGGGTGGCAAGACAAAGTTTCAACACGAACGTTCGAAATCCCTGCATGTGGAGGCTTTATGCTTCACATTGACAATGATGAGGTACGGGAGTTTTTCGAGCCCGGACTGGAGATCGACGTCTTCTCCTGCGGCGAAGAGCTAAACGACAAAGTTAGGTTTTATTTAGGTCGTCCGGATCTACGGGCAAAGATGATTCAGCGAGCCTATGAAAGAGCCGTTCCACATTATAGTTATGTCGATCGTGCCAAGGCAATCTCAAATATATTAGAGCCCAGAACATGATCAGCAGTAAAGCGGCTTGGCAAAGCCAGTGAGCTTCAATACCAAGCTCCGCAAAGGCTCATCGTTCGGAGCCGTGGCAGAGGATGCACTTGCTAAAACACGCAGGCCATCTGAGATACTGGCGCTCATGGGACTTTCGGCTGCGTATCTCATGCCGTACCTTGCGGGTGCTACTGCGTTCTATCCATCTTTAAACTTCACAGGGCCGCTAGTTTTGACGCTAATATTGGCCTGGTCGAGCTATCGGATGGCTTCCGCGAGCCCAATTCTAGTGTGGTCCCCGGTGTTTTGGTACCGTGTAGCCTTTGCCGTATATTTTGGGCTCGGGTCGTTTATTCCATTGCTGGCAAATGACGTCACGAAAGCGAGAATATACTCCCTGCATTACTTCGACGACGCACTACATTTAAAAATTAACATTTTGTATACGATGGCTATCACGTCGTTCAGTTGCTTCTCCTATATGTTCCTGTCGCCCGGTATGCTTGGTAGTGGCGCAGCGGTGCGTTGGCCGTTGAGAAGCCGCTACAGAGGTGAAGGTGGAGTACTGCTATTTGCCTTGATTTTTCTTCTGGTAGGGGGCGCACTGAGATACTTCATTGTCCTCCCTTATTTCTTTAACGCTAACGACCAGCTTATACCGGGAGTTTATATAACTCTTTCTCGAGTGTTTTATGCTGGAATGTATATGCTCGTATACTATGTCGTGAAGAACAGATCATTATGGATATTTGCGGCCTTACCATTATTTGTTATTGATTTTGGGTTTTCGGTCGCCACATTTGCGAAGCAGGAGCTGCTCTTGCTGCTAATGTTCTCTTTTCTCGGCTATGTCGGTGATGGTGTTAAACTGTCCCGCGGCCTGGTTGCGGGGGCGGCCATGCTTTTCGCTTTCTTCTCGTTTCAACCCCTTGTCGAATTTGGGAGGGCGTCGATTGCGGGTACTTATGGGGAAATCAGTGGGGCCTCACTCAAGGAACGTGTGGCAATCATCCATGATTATATAAACGGGGCATCCGGACCTTCCGAGGCTGCGGAGTATCAATCAGGCCTGGTGAGATTTAGCTATGTCAATGTCGCTGCATTTGTCATCGACCAATATGATGCCGGAAAGCCTGGGAACACATTACGCGACGGACTCACGATCTTTGTACCTAGGGTCCTTTGGCCGGGAAAACCGGTCGTCAGTTTGGGCCGCGAGCTAAATTTTCTGGTGTATGGGCGCGACACATCCTCTTTGGGCATAGGTTCTGCGGCCGAGGCTTATTGGAACTTTGGCTGGCTAGGTCTGCCACCATTCATGGCGGCCGTGTCGCTGATACTGTCGATTATTACTCGCATATCCATGTTCATTATGGCGAAGAATGACTGGCTGTTTCTGCCGATCGTGCTCTTTGGCGTCAACATGGGTGTTCGGGTGGACGGCTTTGTGGTTCCCGATGTTCTCGGAGCGGGGTCTATCTTGCTTGTTATGTGGGTGGCACTGAGTTTTGGTAATTCGATGTACCGCAAACTGACTACAGTAGATGGTGCATCAACCGCCCCTAAATGATTCGACCACTCACCTGGAACATTGGCAAAGCGATTAGAACCGGTGGGTGCGTTTGATCCCAACGGCGGTTTATCAAAGGACTGAGGCCATAATAAAGATCACCCAGTTTATGAGGCACCCCCGCGCAGGGGCCTTTAGTATAGAGCGGCTCTTTGGGGATGTTCGGGAGAATCTGCCTAAAGACTGCCTGGTACGTGTCCATACATGTCGCAATGCGTCAAAAGGGGTGACAGCGCGCCTTAAGGACATCTGGTTCGCGCGACTGGAGCAGGGCGACGTTAATCACGTAACCGGAGACGTGCATTATCTGACGTTTCTTCTCAAGAAGCGGCGTACAATCTTAACAATTCACGATTTTGTCCTTTTGGAGCAGTTGAGTGGTTGCAGACGCTGGATTATCTGGCTACTTTGGTATTTTCTGCCGGCAAAGAAAAGTGCCAAGATTGTTGTTATTTCTAACAGTACAAAGAGGCAGCTGTTGGCCCATATCCGCTATCCGGAAGAAGATGTTCACGTCATATACAACAGTGTCTCCTCGGAATTTACACCGTCTGTAAAGCAGTTTAATGCGGAGTCACCTAGGATACTGCAGATTGGCACGAAGCCTAACAAAAACCTTTCTAGAGTCGCAGAAGCGATTTCAAACACGGAAGCGACGCTTGTTATTATTGGGCCGCTGACGAGATCACAACATGAAATGCTGAAAATGCTTCAGGTTAGATATGAAAACCACATCGGTATTTCACGAGATGAGCTTGTTAACCAGTATCGCCTCTGTGACCTTCTCGTGTTTGCGTCAACTTACGAGGGTTTTGGTTTGCCAATCGTCGAAGCTAATGCAGTGGGGCGGCCGGTGGTGACCAGCGATTGGTGGTCGATGCCGGAAGTGGCGGCAGATGCTGCCTGTCTCGTCGATCCTAGTGATGTGAAGTCAATACGAAACGGCATTGAACGGGTTATCGGCGACGCCGATTATAGGGAGAAATTGATACAACTGGGATTCGAAAACGCAAAGCGATTCGCCGCTAGCAGCATAGCCGAACTTTACGCCCAACTGTACCGGCAGGTCGCTAACGACGAAACGCGGCTGAAGCGGCCTGCTCGAAAATGAAAATTATCCAGATTTCACCGCTTGTCGAGGCCGAGGCCAACGGTCCATCGTACAGCGTACCGGCGCTCTGCGCCGCCCTCACAAGACTTGGCCACTCAGTGACCTTAATGACGGTCTCTAGCGCCCCGAGCGCACGGTCGTTCTCTTTTGAATATAGATCCTATCCGCAACTGGGAAGGTCTAACCAACTGTTGTGGTCACCCGGTCTAGCCCGGGCGTTGATATCAGATGGTTCACAGGCGGACATTATCCATAACCATAACATTTGGGGGTTCCCTCCCATTTACGCGGCGCAGGCGGCGAATCGAAATTCGAAGCCGTTGGTGGTTGCTCCGCGCGGAACCTTCAGCCCGATCGCACTTGAACGATCCCGATATAAGAAGAAAATATTTTGGACGGTTTTACAACGCAAATCCATAATGTCCGCCTCTTGCCTTCAGGCGACAAGTGAACAGGAGTTCGAAGACATTCGGAGCTTTGGACTCAGAACGCCTATAGCGCTGATTCCAAATGGGATCGATGTCCTCGAACGTCCCATACTTGGATCGCGAGAGGCAGTGCGGGCGCGCCGTGTGCTCTATTTGGGGCGTATCCATCCGATAAAAGGCTTAGAGAACCTGCTGATAGCCTGGGATTCTGTGTCGCGCAAACATCCAGCATGGGAACTTCGACTGGTCGGTCCTGACGAGCAGCGTCACAGGACGGTTTTAGAGGCGTTGGCAAAGAGACTGAGATTGCCACGCGTCACCTTCTGTGGACCCGTTTTTGGAGAGCACAAAACGCGAGAGTTTGCTGAGGCAGACCTCTGTATTTTGCCATCGTTTTCGGAGAATTTTGGGATGGTTGTCGCTGAGGCCCTTGCGCACGCCGTTCCAGTTATTACGACCACACGAACCCCTTGGTCTGGCCTAGTGGGGGAACAGGCGGGGTGGTGGATAGCACCAGAACCGTCAGCTATTGCTGCTGCACTTGATGATGCGTTTTCTAAACCAGCGGGTGATTTGGAATCGATGGGATGTCGCGGCGAGAAATGGATGCGACGCGATTTCTCTTGGGATGCAATTGGCCGCTCAATGGTTGAACTTTACCAATGGCTTCTGCTAGGTGATACAAAGCCATCCTTTGTGCGAACCGAATAGAATTGAAATTACTTATTTAACGTTAGGGACAGAAAATGCCAGCTGTGGTCTCGATGGGCGGAGCTGAAAGCAAAGGCACACAATGTGTTGGCGTTAGTGTGAAAGTTCGGCTGAGTGTGACTTGTGGATAGCCATTTTCTTAGAAAATTTGCGCGTTTCGTGTCGATATACGGGCTGAGAAGGACGATATTTAAGTCCGCTGCGCGGCTCAGAACGGGTTTGCGATTGCCTGTCCTTACCGAGCGGGAGAAAGATATTGGCGTTATAGGTTGCGGACAATTCGGCTTTGCCACAATCGGTTATTTTGTTAGTCGGGAATTTGGACGTAGGTTTGTGAGTTGTTACGACACGGACGCCGCCGCGATGGCGTCATTTGCGCGGGCTTTAGGTGTTACCGAATGTGCCAAAAGCGTCGACGCGATGCTAGAAGATCCTAAGGTGCGGTTTATCTATATTGCGTCCAATCATGCTTCTCATACCGAGTACGCGGCGAAAGCGTTAGCCAAAGGAAAGACAGTCTACGTCGAGAAACCAATCTCTGTCACTGAGTCCCAACTTATCGAACTACTCAAGGCGAAGCGCGAGCACGGAGGCAGCATTTTTGCCGGGTACAACCGCCCATTCGCATCTGCCACTAGGTTTTTACGATCCAAGATCGATATTGAAACTTCTGAAGGCATCTCTCTTCAGTGCTTTGTGTCCGGTCACAAATTGGCGGCCGGCCACTGGTATCGTGACGCGAAGGAAGGTACGCGTGTCAGCGGCAATATCGGCCATTGGCTTGATTTGTACATCCACATTGCAGCCTGGCGGGGAATTCCAGACAAGCTCGAAATATCGATAATGCCGGCAAGTAGCGGTGAACTTGATGACAACGTTGCGATACAAATTAGCTCCGATAGAGGCGATTTGGTTTCGATTTTTCTTTCATCAAGGTGTGAGCCATTTGAGGGGATCAACGAGACAATTAATATTCAGCATAACAATACGATTTGTAAAATTGACGACTTCCGCAGTGTAAAAATATGGAAAAATAGCAGTCTATTTCGAAAAAGAGTCTGGCCGAAGGACGCTGGACATCGGCTTGCAATATTGCAACCGCTCAAACCAGGCAATTTTATTCGGAACTGGGATGAGGTGGTTTTATCTACACTGCTGATAATTCATATTAGCGGTATGGTTCAACGTGGCGAACGGAATTCAATCTTTTCCTTGACAGATGAATTAACGCGCCTGCATGACAGAATCGAGATGAATTGAAACAGATTCTCCAATCCCTAAAGACGGGTTCAACCGAGGTCGCGGATGTTCCTTGCCCTGCTGCAGGTCGAGGTCAAGTGCTGATCCGCTCGTCTTATACGCTGATTTCGGCAGGTACCGAACGCGTCGCAGTAGACTTTGGCAAAGCAGGTCTCATCGGAAAGGCTCGTCAGCAGCCCGACCGGGTTCGTCAAGTACTAGACAAGATGCGCACCGATGGCCTCGTGCCGACATTGGATGCAGTATTCGGCAAGCTCGACCAGCCCCTCCCACTTGGCTATTGCAATGTTGGTACGGTGGTCGACACAGGCGTCGGGGTCGGCGCCTTTGCCCTGGGCGACCGCGTTGTTTCGAACGGAAGGCATGCGGAAGCTGTCGCCGTGCCGGTCAACCTATGCTCCAAAGTGCCGGATAATGTGTCGGACGAAGAGGCTGCCTTCACTGTGCTTGGCGCGATCGCGCTCCAAGGTATTCGGCTGATAAAGCCTACGCTTGGCGAGGCCGTTGTGGTAACCGGGCTGGGGCTGATTGGCCTAATGGCGGTGCAGTTGCTTCGTGCAAACGGCTGTCGGGTGCTCGGACTCGATTTCGATGCCGAGAAGCTTTCGCTCGCCGAGCACTTCGGGGCGGAGACGGTGAACCTCTCAGCAGGCATCGATCCAGTCGCCGCCGCGCTTGCGTTCTCACGCGGTCGTGGCGTTGACGCAGTTCTCATTACTGCGTCAACGAAGAGCAGCGAGCCCATCCACCAAGGTGCGTTGATGAGTCGCAAGCGGGGTCGTATCGTTCTGGTTGGCGTCACGGGACTCGAGCTATCTCGAGCTAACTTCTATGAGAAAGAGCTTTCATTTCAGGTTTCTTGTTCTTATGGACCCGGCCGCTATGATCCAACTTACGAGGAGAAGGGGCAGGACTATCCCGTCGGTTTCGTGCGCTGGACCGAGCAGAGAAATTTTGAGGCCGTGTTGGACATGCTCGCGGATGGCCGGATCGACGTCAAGCCGCTGATCTCTCATCGGTTCGAATTGAACCAAGCGGAGGAAGCCTACCGTCTGGTAGGGGGTGCCGGGCCGTCATTGGGCATTCTGCTCACATACCCAGGTTCACACAAAAGCCCATCTGCCGTCTTCATGAAGCGTTCGGTCACGCTCAGTCCGCCTGCCGAATTGTCAGGAAGAATCGCGCTTGGGTTCATCGGCTCAGGAAACTACGCCACTGGAGTGCTGATTCCGGCCTTCAAGGCGGCAGATTCGCGGTTAGTTAGCGTGGCATCGAACTCAGGAGTTAGTGGCCTGCATGCAGGCCGGAAATTTGGTTTCGAGAGCACAACGACGGACATTTCGGGACTGTTGGAAAATCCCTCTATCAACGCCGTCGTCATCGCGACACGACATGATAGCCATGCCGGCCTGGTTTGTCGGGCGCTCGACGCAAACAAACATGTTTTTGTCGAAAAACCATTGGCACTAACACTCGACGAGATGGCTGACATTGAGTTGGCGCGAAATCGGTCCTTAGAACGTGGTTTTTCTCCTATCATTATGGTCGGCTTTAACCGTCGCTTCGCACCGCACGTAGTTAAAATGAAGAGCTTGCTTGCCGGAGTTGCGCTGCCGAAGGCCTTCGTGATGACGGTCAACGCCGGAGAAATTCCGCCAGGTCATTGGACTTTAGATCGCGAGATAGGCGGTGGACGGGTACTAGGGGAGGCCTGCCATTTCGTCGATCTGCTTCGCTATTTGTCCGCGAGCCCCATCGTCGGTCAATCAGCAAATTACAGCAAGGCCGACGATGTTGTCTCGTTGCAACTGGCCTTTGAAGATCATTCGATCGGCACTATTCACTACCTGGCCAACGGCAGCAAATCGCTTCCGAAGGAGCGTCTTGAGGTATTCGCGGGCGGAAAGGTGCTTCAGCTCGACAATTTCCGCAACTTGAATGGTTATGGATGGCAAAAATTTTCACGCATGAGGTTGTGGCGCCAGGACAAAGGTCAGAAGGGTTGCGCTGCCGCTTTTGTTGAAGCTGTCAAGAAAGGGAAGGAGAGTCCGATTGACTGGAATCAACTCCTTGAAGTCAGCCGGATCACAATAGAACTCGCGGACCGGAAAGCCAGTCTATGAGCAAAGCTACAGACTGGATCGATCGACGCTTCTTCCCAACGTTTGGGAAGAATTGGGATGACAATTTGTTTAGAAACCGTATCTTCTCGCGTCTCTCGCCACAGTCGGTTGTGCTCGATCTCGGAGCCGGCGCGGGTATCGTCGCCTGTATGGATTTTCGTGGGCATGTGGCGCGCATATGTGGGGTCGACCTAGATCCGCGCGTGACTGAGAACCCCTACCTGGATGAAGGTCTGGTCACGGATGGGCGTGCCATCCCCTATCCGGATGAGACCTTTGACGTGGTGTTCAGTGACAATGTTCTCGAGCATCTGCCAGACCCGAACACGGTGTTTGCCGAAGTCTTTCGTGTGTTAAAGCCTGGCGGCCGGTACATGTTCAAGACTCCAAACAAAACTCACTATGTACCGCTGATTTCCAAGCTCACCCCACATCGGTTTCACAGTTTCGTCAACCGTAAGCGGGGACGCGCGTCGGAGGATACATTTCCAACTTACTATCGCGCCAATTCTCGGGCCGATGTCTGCAAGATCGCCTTGACGAACGGTTTTCTTGTAGAGTCGATCGAGCTGATCGAAGGTAGGCCGGAGTATCTACGCATGACCGCGGCCACTTACGCAGTGGGCCTAGTCTACGAGAGACTTGTGAATGCGTTCTCATTCCTCGAGAGTTTCCGCGTGCTGTTGATCGGCGTGCTGCGGAAGGAAAGCTAGCGAGCGGGTATGCGAACTGTTCTGATAGATATTATCGCTGGCGCGCGGCCTAACTTCATGAAAATTGCACCGATTATTCGCGCGCTGGACGGACGGAAGGTCGCGGGTGGATTACTACGATACCGGCTTGTCCATACGGGTCAGCATTATGACGCTCGCATGTCGGGCGATTTTTTCGAGCAACTCGGAATTCCGCATCCCGATGTCAACTTGGAAGTCGGCTCAGGCACACAGGCTGAGCAAACTGCCGCCATCATGATACGCTACGAACGCCTGCTTATCGAAGCTCGTGCCGATCTTTGCCTGGTAGTCGGCGACGTCACCTCCACCATGGCGTGCGCAATCACCGCCCAGAAGCTTGGTATTGCCGTCGCTCATGTCGAGGCGGGTATCCGATCCGGCGATTGGCGCATGCCCGAAGAGATCAACCGTATGGCGACCGATGCCGTCACTAACTGGTTCTTTACTACGAGTCAGACGGCCAATGACAATTTGCGTCGGGCCGGAATTGGCGAGGAACGAATCTTCTTCGTCGGAAACACCATGATCGACACGTTACTCCTCAACATGGAGAGGCTGCGGCCACCTGCCTTCTGGCAAGACCTGAGCTTAGAGCCGGGCGGCTATTTGGTGCTAACATTGCACAGGCCGTCCAACGTCGACGAGGAGGCACATTTCGGGCGGTTGCTGACGGCCGTCCGCGACGGAACGCACGGACTGCCGATTGTGTTTCCCGTGCATCCTCGCGCGAGAAAAGTACTGGAAGCGCTAGGGATCAACATTCAGGGTCTGCACTTCTGCGATCCGCAACCCTATTTGGAATTTAATTACCTTGTCCGACACGCCAAGGCCGTTATCACCGACTCGGGAGGGGTGACAGAGGAAACGACCGTGATGGGTGTCCCATGCATGACTCTACGCGACTCAACCGAGCGCCCCGAGACGGTGACTATAGGTACAAACGAAATTCTCGGTACTGATCCAGACGCGCTCCGAGCGGCTCTCGAACGACTATTTTCCGGCGGCTGGAAGAAAGGCAGAATCCCGGAAAAATGGGACGGCCACACCGGCGAACGTATTGTGATAGTCCTGGAAGGCCTGCTGCCCCGATGACGTCAGTTAGTCATCGAGCAGGCTTACTCTGGCACACGGTACGGCATCTGAAACCGGTCCAGATCGGTGGCCGGGTGTGGTTGCGACTCTACCGCCCTAGACTCGTCTGGAGGCCACCCCTAATGCGCCGGGAAGCGCAAGCCGAATGGGCGCAGCCGACAGCACGTTTACAGAGCCAATTCGGGCCGGACACCTTCCGCTTTATCGGACTCGACGGCAATCTGGATCAGGGTTGGGACGACGAGCGTTACGAAAAGTTATGGCGCTATAATCTTCATTATTTCGATGACCTCAACGCGGAGGCTGCAAGCCGAAGGATTGGTTGGCACGAGAAACTGATTGAACGCTGGATCCGGGACAACCCACCAGGACACGGCACCGGTTGGGAGCCCTATCCAACCTCACTCAGGATAGTGAACTGGATCAAATGGGCACTAGCAGACAACCGCCTATCGGAGCTAGCGATCGAAAGTCTTGCTATGCAGGCGCGGTGGCTCTCGAAGCGGCTCGAATTTCACCTTTTAGGCAACCATCTTCTCGCCAACGCCAAAGCCTTGATCTTTGCTGGAATGTTCTTTCGGGGCACCGAGGCCGACGCATGGTTTACCAAGGGCTGTAAGGTCCTGCGCAGCCAGATCTCCGAGCAGATACTGCCCGATGGCGGCCACTTCGAACTGAGCACAATGTATCATGCGCTCGTGCTAGAAGACATTCTTGATCTAATCAATCTAATTCAGACGTTTCCCCAAATCCGAAACACAGATTCGCAGATACTTATGGCTGTGTTACCTGAACGCGCACAAGCCATGCGGAAGTGGCTAGCAGTCATGTCGCATCCGGACGGCGGGATCGGATTTTTCAATGATGCGGCGTTTGGTATAGCGCCGTCTTTGGAAGACCTTAATGGTTACGCGGGTCGAATCGGGCTCGGCCGGCAGCAGCCGCCCTCTGGTACCGTTTCGCTTCCGGATAGCGGCTACATTCGTGTAGACTCTCGCCCTTGCGTCGCGCTCATCGACGTTGCTCGGATCGGGCCAGACTATCTGCCAGGCCATGCGCATGCCGACACGCTTTCATTCGAACTTTCGGTTCATGCCAAACGTCTACTGGTGAATTCCGGAACGTCCGTCTATGGAAGTGGTGTGGAACGGATTCGCCAACGCGGCACTGCTGCCCACAACACTGTCGTTGTCGCAGGAGAGAATTCGTCGGAGGTTTGGTCCGGTTTTCGTGTGGCCCGCAGGGCTTTTCCATTCGAACTGAAGTTGGAAGAGCGGTATGCCAGCACCATCGTAACGTGTTCACATGATGGGTATAAGAGGTTGCGCGGGCAGCCAGTTCATCAACGCACAATCGAATTTCGGTCGGCCAGCGCCATAATCTTCGACTCGGTGACGGGACCTCATCCAGCAGAGGCGCGATTCCATTTCCATCCCGAGTGGACAGTGGTCGCTGTTGATGACGGGACGCGTGGAACGGCACATCTGTCGCATGGAAAATTCGTAACGTGGCACGTCGTGCACGGAGAACCGAAACTAGAGGAAAGCTCGTATCATCCCGAGTTCGGCGCAACCATTGTTTCCACCTGCCTGAAGGTCAAACTCCTGTCGGGAAAAAGTGCGGTGCGTTTCACATGGTGAGCCTTTCGTGCGGAAACTGGGCTTAAGCTGAAAACGTCCATGCATATCCTTTTCCTGACTGACAACTTTCCTCCCGAGGTCAACGCGCCCGCCAGCCGTACATTCGAGCATTGTCGGGAGTGGGTCGCTGCCGGCCATAAAGTCACGGTCATTACGTGCGTGCCGAACTTTCCGAAAGGAAAGGTATTCGGCGGCTACCGAAACTGGCCTTGGCAAAGAGAAGAGATGTCTGGCATTTCCGTCATTAGGGTGTGGTCCTACATCACCGCCAATGAAGGATTCGCCCGTCGAGTCGTGGACTATTTGAGTTACATGGTCACGGCGATCATGGCAGCCCCATTCGTCCGTAATGTGGACCTTGTGATCGGAACCTCGCCGCAATTTTTCACCGCTTGTGCAGCATATTGCGTAAGTAGATTGAAGCGTATTCCCTTTGTTTTTGAATTACGTGACCTCTGGCCAGAATCGATCAAAGCCGTAGGGGCTATGAATCATTCGGATATATTAAGCTATCTGGAAACCTTGGAAATTTTTCTATATCGAAAGGCGGCACTAATTGTTTCGGTTACGAACTCCTTTCGTGAGAATCTAGGTGCACGCGGGATCGACGTCTCCAAGATTCGCGTAATAACTAACGGTGTCGATGCCAACAGCTTTAACCCGCGGTCAAAAGATTCAGAGTTAGTCGATCGTTACGGTCTCGAGGACAAGTTTGTTGCTGGCTATATCGGCACGCATGGTATGGCTCACGCACTAGATACCATTCTCGACGCCGCCGAGCTATTGCAAAGTACTGAGGACAGCCGAGATGTCCGTTTCCTTCTACTGGGTGATGGAGCAGGTAAGGCGGAGCTGATGGCTCAAGCGAAACAGAGAGACCTCAGCACGGTGATTTTCATTGATACTGTTCCTAAGCACGAGGTCGTTCGCTATTGGTCTCTGCTAGATGCGTCAATCATCCATTTGAAGAAGAGTGAGCTGTTTCGCTCGGTTATACCCTCGAAGCTCTTTGAATCTATGGGAATGGGCATCCCGGTGCTTCTTGGGGTTGAGGGCGAAGCGGCGGGTATTGTTCAGAGCGAGGATGTGGGGTTGGTCTTCGAGGCTCAAAGCGCTGAGGCTCTCTGTCACAGACTCAACGAATTGCGTAGAGATAACGATCTTCGGATGCGACTGAGTCAAAATGGACCAGTTGCCGCAAGAAACTATGATAGAAAAGCGTTGGCGATAGTTATGGCCAAGGCGTTGCAAGAAACTCTAGAGACGTCAAAACGGAGATGAATGTATTATGGAGACTCATGTTTACCGTTGTGTGTAGTCAAAGCGAAGCGGAAAGGTAACGCTTGAATAGAAGCGAGAAGCATCTCTGGGTGCGCATGAAGGTAGGTTCGCAGCTGTCAGTTATGGTAAATCAAACCAAAGAAAAAGAACCGAGAGATCGGTTAGACAGTCTTGATAGTTTGCGCGGGATTAGCGCGATCCTGGTGGTCCTTTTTCATGTTGGGTGGACTAGTTTTACGGGAGAGCTGTTGTTTATCAAAGGAGGTTGGGTATTTGTTGATTTGTTCTTTATCATATCAGGATTTGTTATTTCTTATACATATGTAGACAAAATAAAAAGTCATATAGACTTCCAGAAATTCATGACGCGGCGATTTTTTCGAATATACCCGCTTCATGTCTTTACGTTTATCGCCGCCTATTCGACGCTCGTTCTCGGAAATCTCGCTCGGGGCAGGGGGGTCAATGATGGAATTAGCGGGTCGGCTTTAGACGTAGTAGCTTCCCTCTTTCTCGTCCATGGGTTGGGGTTCTCGAACGCGGTTGTGAACGTGCCCAGCTGGAGTATAAGTACGGAATTTGCCGTGTACCTACTTTTTGCGCTAGTGGTCTTAGCTTTAACAAAAAGATTAACAGTCGCGTTTTTGGTGCTGTCGGGCATATTGTCGTTGGTGGCGCTTTGTTTTCTGAACTACCCTCGTGGCATTTTTACTGCCATGCAGTTTGGGTTACTGCGCTGTTTGTCAGGTTTCTCCCTGGGCGTGCTTGTCTTTTGGCTGAGGTCTAAGTCAGATTTTCGCCTAAGCGGGTTGGCTTCCATCGGTTGCTACGCTTCATCCGTAATGATTATACAGATAATACTTCTTAAGTTCGGCTCAGAAAGTACATGGAACGCCGTATCATTGATGCCATTCGCGGTATTAATTTATGTGTCATCGATCGACGAGTCCTCCCCCGTAAAATATATTCTTGAGTCACGGCCGTTGCGTTTCATAGGAGAGCGGTCCTATTCCATATATATGCTTCATACCACCATACTAATGATATTCAGTTTTTTGGTAACTCTTTTTTTGCCCCAGATAAAATCAGTTGGTGTAGAGACTCCTTACCAACATCTACTCCTTGGCGAAGTTGTAAATGTTGCGTTTCTTGTGGTGCTCATCATCTTGTCAGACATAACGTACCGACATATTGAGCTGCCATGGAGGGACTACGGCAGGCGGGCTAGCGAGCGCCTGTGGGTTGGCAGGGTAATAGTTTGACTAATTGGCCCACTAGTGGAAGCGCGATGTTTGACAGGCCGACATATGGTCTCCTCGAGCCCCGAGCTTTTTCGTCGGGTTGCGCAGCCAGGGTGGTTTCATGGCGCAGAAGACTGAACCACATTGACAATTGCCTTAATCTGGCTTTTGACCGGCGCTCAGGCGCTCTCCGGAGGCAGTGGCAATTTTCTGGGACGGCGGAGAGTAGGGTTGGCTAGCCTCCCCGTTCCTGAGACCGCTGGCGGCCACAAGGATTTGGGCGCTGCCGACGGAACCTTGACTTGCCTTAGGTCTAAACGCCTCAGGGCGATAGGCATCGCTTCTGTGGCTTGGTCGCATGGTGCCAAGCCGGTGTGTTTGACTGACCCCTAACTTTGATAGAAAAGGATGTATCGTTGATGAACGGCTACTTCGAGACGCGGGTCGGAAGCGATCTTGCCGAGAAAATAGAATCACGCAGAGCCGTCGTAGGTATAATCGGTCTTGGTTACGTTGGACTGCCGCTGGCTGCAGCATGCGTTAGAGGAGGATTTCGAACGCGTGGTTTCGACGTAGACGCCGGCAAGATTAGCATATTGAATGGAGGGAGTTCATATATCGACGCAGTTGGTTCTGAAGAGATTGCTCGTTATGTTTTGTCGGGGCGATTCAATGCGACGTCCGAGTTTGCGGAGTTATCGGAATGCGATGTGATCATCATCTGTGTTCCGACGCCACTTTCGCGACATCGCGAACCAGATCTACATTACATCGAGATCACAACAGAATGCATCGCAAGGGCCATTCGGGAAGGGCAGCTAATAGTATTGGAATCTACGACTTACCCAGGAACAACCGATGAGGTAGTCAAGCCGATACTTGAGAAGACCGGCTTAAAGAGTGGCTCCCACTTCTTCTTAGGGTTTTCGCCAGAACGTGAGGACCCAGGCAATACATCCTTCAAAACAGCAACGATCCCAAAGATAGTTGCAGGTGATGGACCGGCAGCCTCCTTCCTCGTTGAGACGTTCTACGCGGCAGTCGTCGATAAAGTGGTTGTAGTGTCTTCGCCCAAGGTATCCGAGGCGGTAAAGATAACAGAGAACGTTTTTCGTGCCGTTAATATCGCATTGGTGAACGAGTTAAAGGTAATCTACGAAGCCATGGGCATTGATGTATGGGAGGTAATTGACGCTGCTGCGACAAAGCCATTCGGCTATATGCCTTTTTATCCTGGTCCCGGGCTTGGCGGGCACTGCATACCGATAGACCCGTTTTACCTCACTTGGAAATCCCGCGAATATGGACTTTCCACTAGGTTTATTGAACTGGCAGGTGAGATTAACGTTTCAATGCCCCGTTACGTCATAGGCAGGCTTGAAGGTGCGCTCGACCGTTTCGCAAATCTCTCACTCGGTTCGGCTCGCATCCTTATGTTAGGACTGGCCTACAAGAAGAATGTCTCTGATATCCGGGAGAGCCCGTCGTTAGAGTTGATGGAGCTTTTGGAACGACGTCAGTCAAAGGTTGACTACCATGATCCGTTGGTGCCGATCATTCCGCCCACGCGGGAGCATTCACGATTTGCCGGAAGAAAGTCGGTCGATCTTACTGCGGCTACGTGCGAAGCGTACGATGCCATCGTTGTAGCCACTGACCACGATTCAATCGACTATCAGCTGATTTCAAAAAATTCCAAAATCATAATCGACACTCGAAACGTGTTTGCCAGAAAGGGGATTCTTGGAGGAAACATCGTTAAGTCTTAGTCGAGTGCTCTTCTAAAGTGGGATCGTGAGCAAGACATGAAAGTCGAACTTCCGGAAGAAGCGTCGGGGAGCACACGTATTTTCGGACTGGATAGTATCCGATTCGTTTGCGCAGTGATTGTAGTCTTCGGACATTTTGGGGTTTTCCCCGACAATGCTTTTGGAGATTCGCCGAGTTTGGCAGTAAAATATCTGCGTTCGATCACCAGCCTGCTATTCAACGGTCCTGCGGCGGTGATTGTCTTCTTCGTATTGAGTGGCTTCTGCATTAATTTGCCACAGACTTTGCGTAGAGCACACACCCTTGATGTGTGGCAATTTTACGCTCGGCGATTTATCAGAATTCTGATCCCGGCGGCACTCGCCACATGTTTATATTTAGTTTTCAGTGTCGATACCTCTTATCCAAATTACAGCGTGTTGTGGAGCGTAATCTGTGAGGCGGTGTATTATCTATTGTATCCAGCGCTTTTATTTGTGTCATCTAGAATCGGGTGGTCACTTCTGGTCGTATTCACAACGTTGGTAGTGTTCATAGTAGCTCTTGCAAACGGCGCTCCTCTTTTGGCGTCTGGGAATGCGTATACAGCTCTCGGTTTGTGGACTTGGCTGGTAGGGCTGCCATGTTGGACGCTCGGTTGCTGGTTGGCAGAGAATCGATCGCGATTTCCACTAGTGGGGTGGCGCAGTATTTGGTTGATGCGGGGTAGTTTATTCGCGTTGACGGTCATCCTTCGGATAGTAAAGTTCCATGCGCATGGCGTTTTGGCTAGTAATATTGTCACATTGAATATTCTTGCGTTCGTTGTAGTTGTGTGGATCGGACTAGAAGTTCGCTACCTTCGAGCTCAACCACCGCCCCGGTGGCTTGAGTGGGCGGGAAAGTGGAGTTATTCTCTTTACCTTATTCATCCATTGGCAGTGTCAATTGCTATTGCGTCAGTGAATACCAGCCTGTGGCTTCACTGGGTAACAGTTATCTTGGGGTTTATGTTAGCATTGGTATTCTATTATCTTGTAGAACGCCCTTCGCATTTTTTGGCTCAAAGCTTCGGTCGCGGGAAGCAGTACGGCGTGCCGGCACAGCTGGCCTTAAGGCAATAGGCACCTTAATGCGGCTCAGTGCGTAATCGGTGAGCGACTCGAGTCCGATCCACTGCACCATTTGTTACCGGTCGATATCGACCTGATCTCGGGCATAGATCGCTTCCTGGCGGTAGAGGCGCAGGCCATCGACGTATTTCGACACTGCGATCTGCGACAGCAGCGCTTCGGTCGGAATGCCGCTTTCGATGATCGGGGCGGGTGCGGCTGCCTGGATGACGCCGTCCCAGCCCTTATAGGCATATTGGGGCCCTTGGCCGTGTTGTCGAAGCGGCGGCTCTCGCCGCTTGGGAAGCGATAGGCGTCCAGCGCCTCTTTCGAGATGTCGACGCCAATGGTAATGTCTGTCATCTTTTGCCGTGCCTCTGCTTGTCATGCGCAGCTCAAACTGCGTGTATCCGTTCAGGCCTTCGGGAAAAGACGAGGGTGATCAAACTTTAGCTCGGCCCTCAAATGGCCAGCGCGTCGACGATCCATCCCTCGCCGCTGACGAGAGAGCTGCTACTCTCTCCCAGCGGTTCATTCTCGCCTCTTCGCAATGAATGTCATAAGACAAGCGCGTCGCATGAGGCCGGTCGAACGCGACGCGCTTGAGCCTGACCCGCCTTGGCTATGCTGCTCTCGGAATTGCGGTCGCCCCCACCGCAGCGGAGCGGATGATGGTATGGTTTTCCGACAGTATTCTACCGGTTGGCCGATGCATCGTAAGCGCTGTTGTGGGACCACCTTTCGGGAGTGGCCGCGATCTGTGAGGTTGCCGATCCTGTATTGGGATCGGAGATCGGCTTGTGTCTGGACTTGACCTTACGCTTGACCCGGAGCGGCAGCCTCGGCGTTTCGAGGTGATCAACGGTGCCGGCGGTCGGCGTCATTGGTCGGTGGATGACAAGGCGCGGATCATCGCGGAGACGCTGGAGCCGAACGCAGTCGTTTCCGAGGTCGCCCGCCGGTATGGCCTCAGGCCGCAGCAGGTCTTCGCCTGGCGCCGCGAAGCGCGCAAACAGGCCGCTTCGGTGCAGCAAAATTCTCCTGCCTTCGTGCCGGCGGTTGTGGCGGCGGCGGAGCCTGTAGCCAGCCGTTCACCGAAGCAGCAGAAACGGCAAGCCACTCGAGACGCCGGAGTGATCGAGCTTGAGATCGACGGCGTTGCGATGCGCGTCGGCCGGGGCGCCGATGCCAAGACGGTGGCCGCAGTGATCCGCGCGCTGAAGGCGACGTCGTGATCGGGCCGACGGGTGCGGTCAAGGTCATGGTGGCGACGAAGCCGGTCGACTTCCGCAAGGGTGCGGAGGGATTGGCTGCGCTGGTGCGAGAGACGATGGGAGCCGATCCGTTCTTATGTGTCGGGCGAGATTATGTGGCGGAGCCGCGCTGACGTCCGTCAGGGCCGGCCAAAACCAGCTTGCCTCCGCCACATA